>DAOWOC010000125.1 GCA_030642225.1 Deltaproteobacteria bacterium | reverse complement strand
GTTTGAAGAAGAATCTATTAAAACTATTCGTGAATTATCAGATACCCTGGGCAGTATAGACGGGGTGAAACGCATCTTAAGTCTTACGGATGGACCGCCTGTGCCTGCTGATGCTAAAAGAAGTCCGCTCTGGAGGCGTCTTTTATTGTCACGTGATGAAGGATCAACCAATATTATCCTTATGCTTGAAAAAGATTATAATGAAAACATATCAAAAAATGTAGAAGATATTGTATCCCGCTATAAAACATCTGATATAAGCATAAAAATATCAGGTGCGCCTTATATTATTGAACTCATAAAACGCTATCTGACACGTGATTTAAAGGTTTTCAGCATAGCTTCTTTTCTTATTTTTGGAATTATCATAATGGTTGTGTTCAGGTCGTTTAATGTTATGGCCGGTGCACTTGCAAGCTGTTTGATAAGCTGTTCCATGACGCTTGGCATACTTAATATACTAAATGTCCCAATCGGTATTTTAACAGCTAATATAGCAACCATTGTTTTTGTCCTGACCCTGTCACATATAGTATTTTTGACATCCAACTGGCGAAGGATGCTGTACCAGAATAATAACGCAGCAATAAAAAACAGGGCAGTGGCGGAAACATTTACAGCATCATTCTGGTGCATGATGACCACGCTTTTCGGGTTTTCCAGCCTTTTGCTTGTTTCTGCCAAACCCATAAGGGAACTTGGCATCGCCGGGGCAATAGGAAGCGGAATATCAATAATGGTGGCTTATGGGATTTATCCTGTATTTATGAATAACAATGGTAAAAAAAATAGAGGCATAAAAAAACAGGGCAAATCAATTCCTGATTCATTTTTACAAAACAATACTCCAAAAGCAGCGGGTATAATTGTAATATCTGTTCTTATTGCGAGTATAGGCCTTTTTTATCTTAATAATGACCCAAGCCTTTTATCCTATTTTAAAAAAGGGAGTGAGATACGTGACGGACTTGAGGCTGTTGATAAAACAGGCGGGAGCACCCCTTTTAATATCATTGTAAGTGACCCTGACGGCAAACGTCTTGATACAAAAGAGGTTTATGAAAAGCTTGCAGTCCTGCAGGAAAGGCTTGAAGCTGATCCGAATACAGGTGTTGTACTTTCTCCTTCTGTAATAATAGCCGAGGCAGAACGTAATCCTATTTCACTCTTTTTTTCAATGGAAAAGCTTATTGATATCCTGTCTTTACCCAAATACGACCGAATCGCACTCAATTTTTTTTCACCTGACAGGAAATCGGGTTTATTTAATCTTCGTATGAAAGAGTCTCAGGATGAAATGGCAAGATGGAAAATTATTGACAATATTAAAACGCAAGTACACGAATCAGGGCTTAAACAGGAGCTTTCCGGTGGATTCTTTCAGCTTGAGGCAGAGCTTAACAAGATGGTATCTAACAGCATCTTAACAGGATTGATGGGGCTTGGGGGTTTATTTTTTATAATATCATTATTTATAGCAGGTTCGTTTGTCTCAACGATTATAATGCTTGCATGTCTTGTTATGATTCCCGTGTTTACACTTGGCATGCTCGGACATCTGAGGATGCCTCTTGATATAATTGTTTCACCTGCTGCAAATGTTGCCATAGCTATTGGCATTGACTCCATGATTCACCTTGTCATGCGTGTAAAACGTATACAAAAAACAAACAGCGAACTTGGTTTTAAAAAGGTATGGACGCGGGCTCAAAGTGAATTGTGGTGGCCTGTTGCCGGTGCGACCCTGATTATATGTGCGGGATTCGGCGTGTTTTGTTTGTCAAGTTTTCCACCAACCCAGCGGTTCGGGTCAGCTGTTGTAATGGGCACGGCATTTGCCTGTCTTGTTGCACTTTTTGTGTTTCCATATGGCGTAATTTTAAAAGGCAATAGGGGTAAAAAAAACTTTTAAAAAACAGTTTACAGTTATCAGTTTACGGTTGAAAAAACTGTGAACCGACAACCGTAAACGGTTTCAAATATTTGTTTGGATTTTTATTTACCTTCCATGATCTCTTTATAACAATCAAAATCCCTGATTGTTTTTAGATCACTATCATTTTTAATGAAATCAAAATTTTTCAGTCCCCTGTTAATTGCCTTTTTAAGCCATATACATGCCTGATCACTATTTTTTTGCAATGAATGGATACAGGCTATATTATAATAAGCATCATAAAGCCCTGGATTTATCTCAATTTTTTTCATGAATTGTTTAACAGCAGCAGCATATTCCCCTTTTTTTAAATAAACAAATCCAAGGTTATTTAAGGCCTCAGCAAAATCAGGCCGTACTTTAAGAGCCTTTTTATAATATTTTACTGCATTATCAAATTGTCCTTCATCTCTATAAAGATCAGCTAACTTTAATATTAAATCAGCGCTGTCCGGCCTTTGTCTTATTATTTCAACATATTCCAAAACAGCTTCTTTTCTCATACCTTGTTTAAGATATATAATTATCAGACTGTTGCGCGCCCCGAAATTTTCAGGATCAATATTAATTGTTCTTTTAAATTCATCCTCAGCCTTTTTCATCATGCCTTTTTGAAAATATGCAACACCCAGATTATTATGTGTTTCTGCAATGTCAGGATTATTCTTTAATGTTATGCTCCACTCTATGATTGCCTTGTCAATCATGCCTTCTTTAAAATAAGCCGACCCAAGATTATTATGGATGGATGTTAGCTCCGGGGAAAGCCTCAACGCAGTTTTAAAGGCCTTTACTGCATCTTTCCCACGGCCATGGTGAAGATATACCAGGCCAAGATTATTATATGTTTTCCCTGACCCGGGATTCAGTTTTATTGATTTTTTATACTGTATTATGGCCTGATCCATCAATCCCTTATCAAAATATACAATCCCGAGATTACAATGTGCTTTTGAGACTTTATCAGGAAATTTTTTTATAACATGCTCCCATAATGTTTCAGAATTTTTCCATACCTTAGTCTGTTTAAAGCTAAGGAGACTCATACCAAGGCAGATAAAAATCAGGATAATTATAAAAAGGCCTTTTATAACAGGATTGTTTCTTCTGATAAAAATTTTTTCACGTAATCGCGCAATGCCTATTCCTGCAAGCATGAAAATACTTATTGTCGGCAGGTATGCATAACGATCAGCTGCAGCCTGTTCTCCTACCTGTATTATTCCTATTACAGGCGCAAGTGCAATAAGATATGAAAACCATGCCACAAGCCAGAATTTTTTTCCCTTTTTAAACATCAGGATACAGAAAATAGTTATAGCAATGATAAAAAACGCAGAGATAAGATACCGGGGGGCGAAAATATTTATGCTTTCAGGGAATGGATAATATGGGACGAGTTTAAAGGGTAAGATTATATTTTTAATATAAAAGATTACACTATGTAATGCATTTAAAATGCGATCAGACAATGATATCAGGGTTAAAGGAACCTTGGCATTGGCCTGTGAATTTATTGTTATTAAACCACTGACAATACTCAAAGTGAAAAATGGGATCTTTTCTAAAAAAATCATTACGAGTGAAGGCAAAGTAATACTTTTACCATGAAATTTAAAACGGTTTAATGGGAATATATCAAGGAGTAAAAAGATTACAGGCGCTGTAATTGCCATTGGTTTGGAGAGGAGTGCCATCAACAAAAGCAGGAAGACAAGCGCATAAAAAGCCGTCTTTTGCCCTTTTTTCAAGGATGATGCATAAAAAAGGTATGAAATATAACAGGGGAGCAGAAAAAAAGCGCACAGCACATCTTTACGCTCTGATGCCCAGGCAATGGACTCTACATGTATGGGGTGAATGCCGAAAAATAATGCTGCAATGCCTGCTGCAACCAAAAAATATAATGACAGTAAAGGGTTATCATCGTTATGGGCAGAATCCTTCCCCCTCTTCGCAATAATTAATATCACAATGGTGAAAAAAAATATCCACAAGGTATTTATACAATGCAGAATAATATTTGTCAGGTGGTGCATGCCTGGATTCAGCCCCCACAATGAATAATCAATTGCATGAGAAAGCCATGTAAGCGGGTGCCAGTTGGAGGCGTGCCCGGTAGACGTGAACATCCAGACAATATTTTCACTGTTAAGGGATTTTATATGATGGTTGTTTGATATATAATCTTCATCATCCCAGTTTACAAAACTGTTTTCAAGTGAGGCGCTGTGACTTAAAAATGTAAGGACAAGGATGGAAAAAAGGATTATCAATAATGTACGAAGCTCTATTTTTTTATCTTTCATAAAATATCTCCTTTTTATCCTTATTTTTTATATTTTTCACTATTCTTGGCTATAATTATAGGTTAAATTATTTAATATCAAAAATATACTAATGAACACCTGTTTTTTATATCTATAAATTTATTAAAAAAATATCTTAAATGTATTTTAAAGAATAGATGATTTTTTTGCTGATGCACTAATATTTAAAATTGATTTATTTAAGGAGGGGAAATGGGTACTGTCTATAAGGTTAAAAAAGAATGGGCTGAAAAAGCACTTATTACAGAAGAATTATACAAAAAATGGTATGAAAAATCCATTTCTGACCCGGATGGATTCTGGGGTGAACATGCAACATGTATAGAATGGTATAAAAAATGGGACAAGGTTTTAGAATGGGATTTTAACAAGGGATATCATTCATGGTTTATGGGGGGGCGCACAAATGTCTGTTATAATTGCGTTGATCGTCATTTAGAAAAACGCGGGGATCAAACAGCTATTATATGGGAGGGAGAC
>DAOWOC010000255.1 GCA_030642225.1 Deltaproteobacteria bacterium | reverse complement strand
GGTGGACTTGATACATCTATGAGAAAGATGGTTCAGGCCATAATGGATTCTTCCATACCGGTTATTGTCTATATTGCGCCAGGAGGATCAAGAGCAGCTTCTGCAGGAGCGATTATAACACTTGCCGCCCATATTGCTGTAATGGCTCCCGGAACAAACATTGGCGCAGCCCATCCTGTATCAGCAACAGGAGGCAAAATGGATGAAACCATGACAGAAAAAGTCATGAATGATATGACCGCCTATGTAAAATCAATAGCTGATGTACGTAAAAGGGATACAAAATGGGCAATGGATATTGTGACCAAAAGCAGGTCAGCAACGGCAAATGAGGCATTAAATGCCGGTATTATAGATTTTATAACCACGGACAGGATAAGACTATTACACGAATTAGACGGTCGCAGTGTAATAATTAAAAATAATACTGTGGAATTAAAGACCTTAAATACAAGGATAATAACTATAGAATCATCTTTTAAAGACCGTATTCTTTCTGTAATCAGTAATCCAAATCTTGCTTATATACTGATGCTGATAGGCATGGCCGGGCTCTATTTTGAATTTTCCAACCCAGGTTCATTATTCCCAGGCATTATCGGCAGTATAAGTCTTGTACTTGCACTCTTTGCCTTTCAAACACTCCCTGTCAATTATGCCGGTGTTATCATTATTATTATCGGCCTGATCTGTTTTATTGCGGAAATATATACTCCCACATATGGTTTTTTAAGCATTGCCGGGATTATATGTTTAATTCTTGGATCAATAATGCTTTTTAACAACGGGGATAAAGAAACCTCGTTATCCTTGTCCGTGCTTATTCCATCAATAGTAATGTTCAGCTCTTTTTTTTCTATAGTTGCCTTTATGGCGGTCAAGGCTCAGTTATTAAAACCGTCAACAGGACAGGAAGGTATTGTAAATGAGGAAGGTGTTGTAATAGATATCAGTAATAATTATTATAAGGTCTTTTTACATGGTGAGATATGGAATGCTGTTTGTAATAAATCTTTAGATAAGGGACAAAAGATCAAAGTAACAGGCATTAAAGATCTGTTGCTTTATATTAAGCCCAAAGAAGATGCACCTTTAGAGTAAAAATTTTTTATAACTTTTTTATAACTTACTTAATTTGGAGGTAATATCATGCCATTATTATGGATACTTTTTATTGTTGTGATCCTTGTAATGTTTCTTGCCAGTTTCATTAAAATATTAAACGAATACGAAAGAGGCGTTGTATTCAGACTTGGTAGGGTTATAAAGGCCAAAGGACCTGGTATTATCGTCCTGATTCCTGTAATTGATCGAATGGTTAAAATATCTCTCAGGCTCGTTGCCATGGATGTCCCTCCGCAGGATATTATTACAAAGGATAATGTTTCAGTAAAAGTAAATGCCGTGATATATTTCAGGGTTATGGATGCTGTTAAAGCAATCATTGCGGTGGAGGATTATCTCTATGCCACTTCTCAACTGGCGCAAACAACTTTAAGAAACGTATGTGGCCAGGCTGACCTTGATGAACTTTTGTCAAGCCGCGAAAAAATCAATAACAAAATTCAGGAAATTCTTGACAACCAGACAGATCCATGGGGTATAAAGGTCTCCATGGTAGAGACAAAACATATTGACCTGCCACAGGAGATGCAGAGGTCAATGGCTAAACAGGCCGAGGCTGAAAGAGAACGAAGGGCTAAAATAATAAACGCAGAAGGTGAATTCCAGGCATCAAAAAAACTTGCAGAAGCTGCGAATATTATAGGCCAGCATCCTGTAACTCTACAGCTTAGATATCTTCAAACATTAAGTGAAATTTCAACTGAAAATTCTTCTACTATTCTTTTTCCAGTTCCTATTGACATGCTTACTCCTTTTATTAATAAGGAAAAAAAATAAATTAAATAATGAGATGAAATATCGGTTATCTAAATATTTTGTAAAATATAATAATTGAGGAGGAATCAATATGAGTTCTCAGGATCAAAACCCGGCTGAGGAAAAACCAATTGAAAAAATGACGGTTGTTGAATTACGCGAGACAGCAAAAAAAACTGTTTCAAACAAAATGACAGTAAAAGAAAAGATTAAAAATTTAAAACAGTTAAAGAAAGAGGCGAGAAAAAGCAAGGACAAAAAAAAGATAAATTTTTTAAGAAGGCGCTTAAGCCGTTTTAAAAAACGCTCACGTAAAGCAGCTTAATTTTTATATCAAAATTCCTTTACCCCCTTGCGGGACACACGATATTAAGGAATGAGATGTACTTACTTGCGTTGCGATGTTATGTTTGTGTGCAACGCACGCACAGGCAAACAAAAAAATTAATCTTTTTACAAAGGCGTTAAGGTTAATAAAATAGAAAAAATATTATAACTTTAGATAAGGAGTATTGGTTTAAGATGTCAAAAAATATAAAAAAAATGGCTGCGATTTCTGCTGCTGTATACAATCATATTGCTATCGGAATAAAGGCAGCTGAAGCAGAAAAACAATTATTGGGAACAAACCCTTCAGGAGAAATATTTTTAACAGAAGCAAATAAAACTGAAACAATCATGAACAACTCATTTTGGGGAATTCAGGGCAGGCAAAATATAATGGATCAGAGATTTATGATGCAATATAGAATATTTAAATAATTTTTTAATAAAGCTGGTTATGGATAAAATTTAAGGAGAATTAAAATGGCAACGGATAAGCACGGTGTTCTATCAGTAGCAGAAGAAGGGAAGACTATAAAGGTAACAAATCCTGTTAAGGTACAGGACCTGACATTAAGGGACGGCCATCAGTCTCTTTTTGCAACGCGTGGAAGAACAGAAGACATGATCCCGGTCGCGGAAGCACTGGACAATATAGGCTTTTATTCAATAGAAGTATGGGGCGGAGCTACATTTGACACAATGCACCGTTT
>DAOWOC010000357.1 GCA_030642225.1 Deltaproteobacteria bacterium | reverse complement strand
GCCAAGCTTTTGTGGTGTTATTCGGAAGCAACAGTTCCAAAACTTCTTCTTGTTACCCGTAAAGATTACGGAGGATCTTATCTGGCAATGTGTTCCAAACATCTCGGGGCGGACATGGCGTTTGCCTGGCCAAGTGCAGAGATCGCTGTAATGGGCTCTGCAGGAGCGGCTAATGTAATTCATGCAAAGGAGATTAAGAACGCAGACGATCCGGAGGCCAAAAGAAAGGAAAAAATAGAAGAGTATGACACGCTTTTTTCAAATCCTTACTGTGCTGCTTCCAGAGGCTATGTGGATGCCGTTATTGTCCCCAGCGAGACAAGACCGCGCCTGATAGACGCTCTTGAAGCACTTTCAACCAAACGTGAAACAAGGCCGGCAAAAAAACACGGCAACATTCCTATGTAAAATCCGGCAATTTTTTATTAAATAGCGTCATGGGAGACATGATGGAAGAAAAAAAGAAAGTTGCGGCTGCTATAGCTGCCGTTTTTAAATATATCAGTGATGAAGAAAAGGCTCTGGTTTTGCAAGAGGGCCTTCAGGCATGCCGGATGTCTATTAATCCAATAAGCTTTTGGAGTATAAGCGGCAGGCAGGCAGGAATGCAAATGCGTAACCTTATGCAGATGAAAACTTTTCATATTAAATAAATGAGAAAAAATACGGCAAGGGAGCATGACAATGAATGATCATAGTCAGGTAAAAATAACAGAGGTTCAATACAATAAAGACAGGCCACAGGCGAAAAATCCTGTGAAGATAATGGATTTAACGCTTCGAGATGGTCATCAATCTCTGTTTGCAACACGGGGCCGTACGGAAGATATGATTCCGGTTGCGGAAATGATGGATGAGGTTGGATTCTGGGCGGTGGAGACATGGGGCGGTGCCACCTTTGATACTATGCATCGGTTTTTAAATGAAGATCCATGGGAAAGGATAAGAACACTTAAAAGATATTTTAAAAAAACGCCGTTTTCAATGCTTTTAAGAGCACAGAATCTTGTTGGATACAGAAATTATGCAGATGATGTTGCCCGTGCTTTTGTGGAAAGAGCTGCTGCCAACGGTATGGATATTTTTAGAACCTTTGACGCATTAAATGATTATAGAAATTTTGAAACCGTTGTTCCTGTTATTAAAGATTGTGGAAAACACTTCCAAGGCTGTATTTGCTATTCCATGACGGAACCGAGACTTGGAGGTGATGTATATAATCTTGAGTATTTTGTAAACAAAGCAAAAGATCTTGAGCAGATGGGCGCAGACAGTATCTGTGTTAAAGACATGGCCGGATTGATTGCTCCTTATGATGCATTTGCAGTAATAAAAGCCATTAAAGAAAAGGTGTCCGTACCGATTAACCTTCACAGTCATTTTACGTCAGGAATGGCGCCAATGTCACATTTGAAGGCTATAGAAGCAGGCGCTGATATTATTGATACATGCCTTTCGCCATATGCTTACCGAACATCCCATCCTGCAGTGGAACCGCTTGTTATGGCACTTTTGGGAACAAACCGAGATACCGGATTTGATATTAAACAGTTGGCGATGATTAATGAAATTATTGAAAAAGATGTTATTCCCAAATACAGGCATCTTTTGGATGAAACAAAACTTTCGGTTATTGATATTAATGTTCTTTTGCACCAGACGCCTGGGGGCATGCTTTCCAACCTTGTGAATCAATTGCGAGAAATGGATGCTCT
>DAOWOC010000169.1 GCA_030642225.1 Deltaproteobacteria bacterium | reverse complement strand
GCACTATAAAGAAATTTTCCCCTGTTGCCTCTGCCACAAAACCCTCTGCATCAAGAAGCAGCGCTTCATCAAAACCATCCTGAGTAACCTCTAATTTTGCAAGTATGGAATTAACATAATTACCGCTGATCTTGGCCTTTGTCATCATGATATTTACATGGTGTCTTGTAAATGAGGATATCTTGACCCTGATGCCGTTTTGCATGCCGTCATCTCCAAGATATGCTCCCCATGGCCAGGTAATAATTGAAACCCTGATAGGGTTATCCTGCGGATGAAGCCCCATGGCACCTTCTCCGATAAAGACGAGAGGCCGCAGATAACCGCTTTTCTGATTATTGATTTTAAGTGTATCAACGCATGCCTGAACAATTTCTTCCTGTGTAAAGGGTATCTTCATCATAGCTATCTTTGCAGAGTCAAATAGGCGTTTTATATGTTCTTTGAGCCGGAACACAGCTGAAGATCCGTTTTGACATTCATAACAGCGAATCCCTTCAAACAGGGCAACCCCGTAGTGAAGAGAGTGAGTGAGGATATGCACATTGGCATCCTCCCAGTTGATTAATTTACCATCCATCCATATTTTATCTGCTTTTTGGACCATTTTCATCCTCCATTATGTTTTAAAAAAGAGATTTCAGCGATTCTGTATAAGGCATCTTTGCTACACATTTTTCCGTTATAATACCGGTTATGTAACGATTTGGTGTTATATCAAATGCTATGTTCATGGCAATGGTATTTTCAGGGGCAAAAAGTTTGCCTGCAATCGTAGTTATCTCCTTTGGGTCCCGATTTTCAATCGGTATATTATTGCCTGATGGCAGGCTCATGTCAATTGTTGAAAGAGGGGCGGCCACATAAAATGGGATATTGTTTTCCTTTGCCAAAACAGCTGTCTGGTAAGTACCTATTTTATTTGCCACATCACCGTTTGCAGCTATTCTGTCAGCCCCAACTATTACGCATTGAATCATCCCTTTTTGCATTAGAAATCCTGCGCTGTTATCAGCTATCACAGTAACAGGGATATTATCCTCCATAAGTTCCCAGGCGGTTAAACGGAGGCCTTGCAGAAAAGGTCTTGTTTCATCCGCATAGACGTGTGGCCTTTTACCGGCCTCCCATGCTGCACGGATAACCCCAAGGGCTGTCCCGTATCCGCCTGTCGCAAGAGCGCCCGCATTACAGTGCGTCAGCACTCCTCCCTGTTCCGGCATCAGGCCTGCCCCGTTTTTCCCCATGCTTTGGTTAATAGCTATATCATCATTGAGTATTGATATTGCCTTATCCTGCAAATTTTCCTTTATAAGCTCACATGAAAGATGATGGGATGCCCGCGCAATATCAAGCATTATATCTACAGCCCAGGCCAGATTAACTGCGGTTGGCCTTGCTGATTTCATCTTTTCCCCTGCCTGTTCAAGATTTTTTATAAGCGTTGATGCCTGCTTTGCCTTTGAAGAGGCTGCGGCCAGCGCCATGCCCATTGCAGCAGCAATCCCTATGGCAGGTGCACCTCTTATAACCATTGTTTGTATGGCCTTTATAACATCATGATAATTTCTGCAATTATAAAATTGCATGCGCCGTGGTAAATAGCGTTGATCTATCATCCTGACAATCCCGTTTTGCCATTCAATGGTTGGAATCATATTTATTCCCCTAATAATTTTTTCAGGATTTCATTAACAACACCTGGATTTGCCTTTCCCTTTGTTGCCTTCATAACCTGCCCTACAAAAAAACCAAAGAGTTTTGTCTTGCCGTCCTTGTATTTTTTCAATTCATCAGGATTATTATTTAATATTTCTCTTATTGTTGATTCTATCACATCTTCATCTGTGACCTGCACAAGCCCCTTTTCCTTGACAATCTCTTTTGCATTTTTGCCTGTGTTATACATGTCCTGAAATACCTGCTTGGCTATTTTCCCGGAGATAGTATTGTTTTCAATTAAATTTAACAGCGTTGCCAAATTTTTTGGCGGAATAGGGCAGTCTTCGATATCCTGTTCATTTTTTTTGAGTTCTCTTAAGAGTTCTGATGTAATCCAGTTACTTACTGTCTTTGGCTTTGCGCCGCCTTTATTAACGCTTGAAAATTCAACAATACAGGATTCAAAATAATCAGCAATAGGTCTTGATGATGTAAGGATTTCGGCATCATATAATGCAAGAGAATATTCAGCCATAAAACGTTCTTTTTTTTCATCCGGCATTTCAGGAAGTGATTCCCTTACCTTTTGGATCCAGTTATCATCAATTATTATTGGCGCAAGATCAGGATCCGGGAAATATCGGTAATCATTAGCCTCTTCTTTGCTTCTCATGGAAAATGTCTTATTCTTTGCAGCATCCCAGAGGCGTGTTTCCTGGGTAATCTTTATATCGTCATCAATCAGCCCCTTTTGCCGATGTATTTCATATTCAAGAGCGCGGCGGACATTTTTAAAGGAGTTCATGTTTTTAAGTTCAACCTTGGTACCCAATTTTTTTGCACCTGCAGGCATAAGAGAAATATTTGCATCGCAGCGGAAACTGCCTTCCTCCATATTGCCATCACATATCTCAAGATATTTTACAATAGCATGGAGCTTTTTGAGATATTGTACGGCCTCCTTTGGAGAACGGAGTTCAGGTTCGCTTACTATCTCAATAAGAGGCGTGCCTGTACGGTTATAATCCACATGGCTTACAGGGTTGAATTCATCATGGATCAATTTGCCTGCATCATCTTCCATATGAATTCTTGTTATATTGATTCTTTTTTCCTGATCATCGATAATTATATTAATATGCCCGTGTTCGGCAAGGGGAAGATCATATTGCGATATCTGATATCCTTTTGGCAGGTCAGGATAAAAATAATTTTTTCTGGCAAACATGTTTAACGGCGCAATGTTGCAGTTTGTGGCAAGCCCCATTTTTATGGCATATTCGACCGCTGTGCGGTTTAATACAGGCAAGGCTCCTGGCATTCCAAGGCATACAGGGCATGTATGACGATTAGGCTCAGCGCCGAAAGCAGTGCTGCAACCGCAAAAAATTTTGCTTTTTGTAAGTAGCTGGGCATGAACTTCAAGCCCGATAACTGTTTCATAGTGCATATTTATGTATCCTTAAATAAAAATGATCTCATAAACAGGCTTTATTTGATGATTTTTTACGAATATATTAATTTTATTTAAATAAATAAAATTTTTTAAGAATATATAACATCAAACCTGTTAAAGGGCAAGTTCGTTGGCAAGTTTAAAAAAAATTAATATATTTAGATGGTTATATGACTATGATAAGGCAGACATAAAAAATTATAATTATAACCAACCCCCGATTTTTTGGCCGGGGGTTGGTTGATTTTAACAAAAAATATTTTTTATGGCGCGGTCAAAAAATGTTCTATAAACTGTTTCCATGATTGAGCAAGCTGCTGGTTTGATTCATCTAAGGAAAATTGTGTTATAATGCGGTTTCCTTTTTTCCCCATCTTTCTAATGAGTATATGTTCACTTATAAGCAGGAGAATAGCATTTTGATAATTTGCCTTGGAAAGCGCCTCTTTATTTTTTATTATATCCCCTTTTAAAAGTTTTTCTCCGTTTGAGGTTATTTTTTTGAGAAAATCTTTTTGTAATAACGGCCCTTTTTTAAGGTATTTTAAGGAGCTAAAGGCTACAAGATATGATTCAATATAATTTTCTATAAGGTTTGAAAAATAAGAAAGACCCTTTTGGCCTGCATGAGTTATAATATATGAGGTTTCGTCTTCTTTATTTACAAAACCGCATTTAGCCATATATCCAATACCATCCTTGACAATTCCCTTTGGTGAGAAGTGCTCGGGATAGATAAATTCATATTTAAAAAGTCTTTGTAACAGTTCAATGTCCTGTTCAATATGTAATATTTTGAAACTAAAGGACTCTCTTGCCAGTATGCATGCAGAAAGCATGGAAACAGGGAGCAGGAAATGAATTATATTATTTTTATAAAATTCAAGATTCAGCCTTTTGTC
>DAOWOC010000239.1 GCA_030642225.1 Deltaproteobacteria bacterium | reverse complement strand
TCCTGTATTACGTCATGCCTTGTCAAGGCATCTAAAGCCCCGCCCAAGAGTTTTTCAGATATAAAATCATTGAATCTGCTTACAATAATACCGAATCTGAGTCCCCTGGCACTGATTTTACCTTCATATATCCCTGACATTTCATCCTCCTTATCCTTCACTAATATTTAAGAGATGGCCGAGTTTATCGCATTTGGTCTTAAGGTAATTTTTATTATAAGGGTTAGGACACATCTCAATAGGCATCTGTTGAGTGATTTGCAGGCCATACCCTTCCAGCCCGACAATTTTTCTGGGATTATTTGTCAATAATCGCATTTTTTGAACATTCAGATCTCTGAGTATCTGGGCACCAACACCATAATCCCTTAAATCAGGCTTAAAACCAAGCGCTTCATTGGCCTCCACCGTATCTTTCCCATCATCCTGAAGTGCATAAGCCCTTAACTTGTTTACAAGACCAATCCCTCTACCTTCCTGCCTCATATAAAGGAGAATCCCCTTTTCTTCTTTATCAATCATCTGCAATGCTGCCTGAAGCTGCTCCCCGCAGTCACATCGAAGTGAACCGAAGACATCGCCTGTCAGACACTCTGAATGCACCCTCACAAGGACATCATCATCAGCATCAATATCACCCTTTACAAGCGCAAGATGATTTTGATTATCAATAACAGTGCTGTAAGCAATAAGTTTAAAAGTGCCGCCATATGATGTAGGCAAAACAGTCTCAGCAGACCTTACAACAAGTGATTCATTTTTAATGCGATAGGCTATTAAATCAGCGATTGTCACTATTTTAAGTGAATGTTCCTGAGCAAATACTTCCAGATCCGGCATCCTCGCCATTGTGCCATCATCCTTCATTATTTCACAGATAACACCGGATTGCTTAAGCCCCGCCAACCTGGATAAATCAACTGACCCTTCGGTCTGACCTGTACGCACCAGAACCCCACCTTTTTTTGCCCTTAAAGGGAATATATGTCCTGGACGTGCCAAGTCTCTCGCTTTTGTTGAATCATCTATAGCAGTAAGAATTGTTGTGGCCCTGTCTGCTGCTGAAATACCGGTGGTAACACCTTTTTTTGCCTCAATGGAAATTGTAAAGGCAGTACTGAAATTAGATGTATTATTTACAACCATTGGTCTTAGTTGAAGTTCATCTGCCCGTTCTCCGGTTAAAGAAAGACAGATTAGACCACGTCCGAATTTAGCCATAAAATTAATGGCATCAGGGGTAACCTTTTCTGCAGCCATTGTAAGATCGCCCTCATTTTCGCGGTCTTCATCATCAACAAGAATTACCATTTTACCTGCTTTTATATCGGCAATAGCCTCTTCAATATTTGAAATAGGCATTATTATTCTCCTTAAAAAGATTAAATCAATATATACAAATCTACTATAAATTCAGTTTACACATAACCATGTTTTGCCAAAAACTCCACATTTAAACCCTGCTGTTTTTTTTCATGCCCAAGGTTTAAAAGACGCTCAACATATTTTCCAATAATATCAGTCTCAATATTTACATAATCACCGACTTTCCAGAAAATTATGTTTGTCTTCTGAATCGTGGCAGGAATAATATTTAACATAAACCAGTCATCTTTGCATTTATTTACTGTAAGACTTATACCATCCACTGCTATGGAACCTTTTTCCACAATATACCTGCTCACATCTAAAGGAACAGATACTTTTATCACACTCGACTTTGGTAGTTTTGTTATCTCTTCCACCATTCCCATAGCATCAACATGACCTAAAACAATATGGCCATCCAACCTGCCATTAGATAAAAGAGCACGCTCAAGATTTACTTTACTGCCCGTTGCCAGCCGACCGATACCTGCTCTTGATAATGTTTCCCTTGAAACATCAACACTGAATGTATCCTTTACAATTTCAACAACAGTAAGACAGGTGCCATTTATGGCGATACTATCTCCCAATCGTGCGTCAGTCAAGGGGAATTGAGAGCTGATAACCAAACGAATGCCTTCGCTTACAGGTCTGTTTTCAATAACTTGTCCAAGCCCCTCTATCAATCCGGTAAACATTTAATGCCTCTTTTTAATGCTATAATTATTAAAACAATTTTTAATTTTATCATATTATGATAATTTTTAATACCTTTTAGGATATATCCTTATTCATTGTTTAAAATTTAATTTTTGTTTATTGGATTTTATTTGTTATTTGGAATTTAAAAACAGTTTCAAGTTTTTTGGGATATGTCTCAATCATAATATCATTACCAAACCGTTTTATTTTCATTTTATCCATTTGAGTCGCCTCTTTCATTAAAAGCCGCTCATTGCCTGTTATCATCGGCATTCCACCTGAGGCTGCAAGAATTTTCGGGGCAAGAAAAATATTATATTTATCAATAAGATAAAGACCGGCAAAGGCACCCTGCAAGGTTGGGCCAGCCTCAATAAGAAGGCTTGTTATCTCCTGTTTTCCAAACTCTTTTAAAAGCCACTTAAGATCAGGCCTTGAATTTTTATCCATGGGCGCAATCATAATCAAGGCACCTGTTTGTTTTATAATCTCAATATTTTTGCTATGTGCGTTTTCAGTGCATACCACGATGGTTTTTGCTTCAGAATCCTGTGTTAAAATTTTACTGTTGGCAGGGATTCTGAGTCTGCTGTCAAGAACAATCCTTAAAGGATCTTTGCCTTTGCCGCCCGGTATGCGTGCAGTCATAGATGGATTATCCTTTATCACAGTTTCAACGCCCGTTAGTATGCCATCCACGCTATCTCTTAATCTGTGAACAAAGGCACGCGACTTTTCATTTGTAATCCATTTTGAATCACCTGTGCGGGTTGCTATAAAACCATCAAGGGTAGCGGCTATTTTTGAAGTTACAAAGGGAAGGCCTGTTGTTATATATTTAATGAATGTCCGGTTAAGTTCCCGGCATTCTTTTTCCAAAACATTACAAGTAACTTGAATCCCGCATGATTTAAGATAATCTATCCCTTTACCGGCTACAAGCGGATTGGGATCAACCATGCCGATTATAACATGTTTTATGCCGGCCTTTTCAATGGCCTTTGTGCATGGCG
>DAOWOC010000177.1 GCA_030642225.1 Deltaproteobacteria bacterium | reverse complement strand
GTCCATATCTTCATGAAATGCTGCTATATTTGCGTCTGCCACTTCCCCGCATGTTTTCCCCTCGTCATTGGCTCTATTGATAATTTTGTCGTCAACATCTGTAAAATTTCTAACATAGGTTATGTCATATCCCTTATTTTGAAAATAACGAAAGATAATATCAAATATTACAGTTGAACGGGCATGACCTATGTGGCATCTGTCATAAACTGTAATGCCACAAACATACATGCCGACTTTATCTTTATTAATCGGTCTGAATTCCTCTTTTTCGCGTGTAAGGGTGTTATATATTTTCACTACTTAATACCTCGCAATATAATTTGTAAAAATTTTTATTCCAAATCCTCAATCCCTGGCTAACATAACGATACTATTGGCAGCTATCCCTTTTTTTTCGCCTGTAAACCCCAGTCCCTCAGTGGTTGTTGCCTTTATGTTTACCCTGCTGTTTTCAATATTTGCTGCGATTGAAATTTTATCGCGCATACCAGGAATATAAGGTGCCAGTTTTGGTTCCTGGGCTACAATAGTTGCATCTATATTATTGATACGATAACCTTTCTCAGCTATCATGTTAACTACTTTTTTAAAAAGAATAATACTTGAAATATCCTTAAAGGCCTGGTCATTGTCAGGGAAATGCATCCCGATATCACCAAGCCCGGCGGCGCCAAGCAGGCTGTCACATATGGCATGCAATAAAACATCAGCATCTGAATGTCCGTCAAGCCCCAAATTAAATGGAATTTCCATGCCGCCAAGCATTAAACGCCTTCCTTTTATAAGCCTGTGCGCATCATAACCCAAACCAACCCTGAACATTGAATATTATCCCTCCATAGTCAATATGGCTTTTGCCAGTTTTATGTCACCGGGTGTTGTAATCTTGAAATTATTACTGCTGCCAGGGACAATCTTAACAGGGCTTCCGATATATTCAATAACAGAAGCATCATCTGTTGCCTTAAAACCATTTTTCATACAATGTTTATGCGCATCGAGTATATGCTCAAACAAAAAGGCCTGGGGAGTCTGTGCCTGCCATAAGTCTTTTCTTGCCACAGTCTCTGTAATAATATTATCCCCTGTTGTTTTTTTTAAGGTATCGGAAACAGGTACTGCAGGTATTGCCGCTTTGCAGCTGAAAGCGCCTTCCATAACGTCTGAAATCATCTCACGGGTAACAAAAGGCCGTACGCTATCATGGATAAGCACATAATCAGGCTTTTGAGATTCAAGGTATTTAAGACCATTAAAAACAGATTCTTGTCTTGTTTTACCGCCTTGAATGACTTTTTTAATGCCATGCCATGGGATTTTTGAAATAATTGAGGTTATTTTTTCCTCCATCCCCGTTCCAAAGGTTACAACAAGCGGACCCTTCAGACAAAAACGTGAGAAAGAAACAAGGGTCATCTCAAGCAGACTCATACCATTTATTTGGAAAAACTGTTTGGGCATACTGCTGCCGAACCTGACTCCGCTGCCGGCCGCAACAATAAGTGTGGCTGTATTGTATTTTTTATATTTTTTTATAGGCATGATAAACCGGTATAAACATGAAATCGGCAGTTAAAAAATAAAAACCGGAGTTGGCAATAAGCCGGGTTCTGTTCCTGATTAAACAGGTGGTAATCATTCATCTGGAACTGCGGTTACCCGCAGACTCAAGCAACCTACCCGAAGGCTCGGCCGGACCAGCCTCTAACGCCTTTCTATTTGGTCTTGCTCCGGATGGGGTTTACCAAGCATCTGATGTCACCATCAGATCTGGTGAGCTCTTACCTCGCCTTTTCACCATGACCTTAAAGACTGATAACTTGTATCGGCCTTTAAGGCTGTCTGTTTTCTGTGGCACTTTCCTTAGGGTCGCCCCCACTGGATGTTATCCAGCATCCTGTCCTGTGGAGCCCGGACTTTCCTCCAAACGGTAAAACCGTCCCGCGATTACCTTGCCAACTCCGGTTAAAAAATATTATAATAAACAAGTTTATAAAAAGCAAATCATAGGGTATCTGTTACATCCGGCCTTAAAAATCAAACTTCTCATAAAGATATTAGTAACCGTTTACGGTTATCGGTTCACAGTTTTTTCAACCGTGAACCGATAACTGTAAACCGTGAACGGTTACAGATATTATAATTCTTCTTTAAAATCATTATAATCTTCATGATCTTCCCAATATATGAACCTGTGGCAGGATGGACAAGACATGACTTTTTGGTCACCTATAAGTTCATTAAATTTCTGTGGCGGTAATGTCATATGACAGGCATCACAAACACCATCGGACACACTGGCTACTGCCAGCTTATTCAATTTTTTAATTAAAAAGTTAAAATTTCTTATCAAATCTTTTGGCATATCATTCATAAGTTCATTTTTTCTTTGTTCAAGGTCTTTTATATCAGGTTCAAGTTCAGCAATTTTTTTATCACTTACCTTTTTTTTATCCTTAAGCTCTTTCTTTTTTATCTTAAGTTCAGAATTCAAATCATTCAACTTTGCCTCTTTTTTTTCCACTTCTTCAAGTAATGTTATGCCTTCTTCCTCAAGTTCGCTTATAGATTTTGAGATATGTTCATTTTCTTTTAAAAGCGCCTGAAATTCCCTGTTATTTTCTATTTTGCGGAGTCTTTCTTTATTGCGTGTAAAAAGAACTGTAAATTCTCCTATTTCATGCTCCAAAGAAGTATGTCTTTCTTTTTTTAAAGAAATCTCAGGCTCTAATCTGGAAGAATGTTTCTCAATAATAGATACTTCATCATTTATTTCATCTATCTCTGCAGGCAATGCATTCATTTGCTTATTAATCCGTTGAATTTCCGTTTCAATATTTTGAAGTCTAACCAGTGTTTGTATTTCCTTCAAAGTTACCTCCTTAATTAAGACTATTTTTTTACAAATTTATTAATATTTATTATAAAAATATTATAATATTTTAAATGGTTCTTTTACCTCATAACCCTTTACTTTAATATCATTTATCCCCTTTTTACCAAGACCCGATTCTATTAATTCAACAAGCCTTGGAACGATAATCCGTTCTGATGCAAAATGCCCCACGTCAAGTACCACAAGGTCGATATCTTCTGCTAATCTGGCATCATGATATTTGATATCACCTGTAATATATACCTGGCATCCGCTCTCCTTAGCCATTTCAATAAGGCTTCCACCACTGCCCGGGCATACCCCTATTGTATGAACAGGTTTATCTGTCCATCCTGTAACCCTTACATAATCCATGTCCAATGTTTGTTTGCACTTTTGAATAAGGTCTAAAAGAAAAAGAGGATTATCTAAAATCCCCTTTCTTCCAATCTTGAAAACTCCTTCCGGATCAAGCAGTTTTATTTGTGTAAGCCCGATAAAATCAGATAGAACATCACAGACCCCTCCTTTGGCAGAATCCAGATTAGTATGAGCGCTGTATATAGATATATCTTCTTTTATGGCCATGTTGATAATTTTACCAACAGATGTTGATGTATCAATTAAATGTAATGGTTTGAATATAAGGGGATGATGGGTGACAAGCAGGCCGGCGCCATATTTTTTACAAAAATTTAATGCGTCCGTATTTGCATCAAGGGAAACAACAACTTTGTTTAATTGACATGAAAGGCTGCCTACCTGTAATCCTGAGTTATCCCATTTTTCTGACAGATGCAGGGGGGCAAAATCTTCAATAACTGAAACAATTTCACTTATTCGAATTTCCATCTCACCATTAAAAAAAGCGCCCTTTTGTTTTAAAGGAACGCTTTGATGTTTTATAATATTTAATTAATAAAATAAATTTCATATAAAAAGCCTGGTGGGCCCACCTGGACTCGAACCAGGGACCGACCGGTTATGAGC
>DAOWOC010000035.1 GCA_030642225.1 Deltaproteobacteria bacterium | reverse complement strand
GTATTTATAAGGAATATCTTTCTCCTTTTTCCCCTCATATTTTTTGAGTAGACGGATTACCTGGGCAGTTCCTGTCTTTCCTCCGACAGTTATATTTTTTAATCTGCATGCCCAGCCGGTCCCATGGCTTTCATTCACAACACCAGCAAGCCCCTTTAATATATGTTCTCTCGCATTTTCAGGAAATTTAATAATTCTTTTTAATTGCGGTTTAGTATGGGATATTATCTGCCCTTCAATATCCTGTATAGAATCTACAACATATGGCGTATAAATCTTTCCTCCATTGCCAATCGCAGCATATGCAACAGCCAACTGCAAAGGGGTAACCAACATAAAACCCTGACCAATAGCAATAGAAACAGTTTCACCTTTTTGCCAGGGTATACCATAACGGGCTAATTTCCATTCTGAGGAAGGGACAAGTCCTTTGGCCTCAGGTTGAATACAAAAACCGGTCTGATTACCAAGCCCAAACATCCTTGATATCCTTGCCAAATGGTCAACTCCCATCTTTAACCCCAATTGATAATAATAAACATCACATGATTCAACGAGTGATTTATGAAAATTTACAGGTCCGTGTCCATAGCGTCTCCAGCATCTGGATCTATGCCTTCCAACATATATAAAACCAGGACAATTTATATATTGTTCCGTAGAGATTAGACCGGCGGAAAAACCAGCCATAGCGGTTATAACTTTAAATGTGCTTGCGGGCGGATATTGTCCCTGAGTAACCTTATTTTGAAGTGGTTTTAATGGATCATTTAATAAAGAATTCCAATCTTTACTATTAAAACCGCATATAAAGAGATTCTGGCTAAAAGACGGGGCGCTTGCAAAGGCCAGCACTGCTCCGTTTCTCGGGTCAATCGCGACAATAGCCCCTGCCTTGCCAGCCAGTTCTTTATTTGCAACTGCCTGCAATTTACTGTTAATTGTCAATATAAGATTTTTTCCTGGCTCCGGAGGGATAGTATGCAGGACTTTAATTACTCTTCCAACAGAATCAACTTCTTTTTGCTGTAATCCTTTAATTCCTCTCAACGCTTCATCAAACTCTTTTTCAAGACCTGTTTTACCAACCATATCACCACCCTTTAGCCCTTTAAAAACATTTGATTTAAGCTCCCTTTCTTCAATCCTGCCAAGGTAACCTATCAGGTGTGAAGCAAATCCGTCAGGATGGTAGTTCCTCTTGGGCTCAACAATTATGCTAAGCCCGGCCAGGTCATATCTGTAATTTTCAAACAAAGCGACCTGTTCCCATGTAAGGTCTGAAACAAGTGTGATTTGAGCAAATCCAGGCAAACCTTTCTGGGTTGCATCTTTTACAACCTTTTCTAAAAATACTAATGAAATATTTAAAAGTTTAGATATTTTTTTAAGCTTATCCTTTATATCCTTACAGTCCTCCTTTACAACTATCAGGTTAAAAGCCGATCTGTTATCTACAAGAATTTTTTTATCACAATCAAAAATTTTACCCCTGTATGGGATAATTTCCGTAAACCTTAAACGGTTATTCTCTGATAACTCTCTGTAATATGTGCCTTTTACTACCTGGAGATAGCCGACCCTTATGATAAGAAGAGAAAAACAAATAATAATAAGGATCAATGCACTCCTGTTATTGCCAAATTCATCGGGTGATGTATGAACAGAACTGCCTGGAAAAAATAAATTTTTCTTTTTTAAATTTACAGTCAATTATCTTTGAACCACATATGTTTTAGTAGATGATTTATCTAACTGTTGCTTAATAAAAAAAGGCGCCGCCATGGAAAATATGATTAGCTGTATTATGAAAAAGGATACATGCATAATTGATAATGAAAAAGAATTGTAAAAAAAAGATATTATGAAAATAATTAATACAGTTTCCAGTATGCCTGCGATAAGGGCAAAAAGTGATTCAATAAAAAAAGAATCCATATCAACATGCCGGTCTATTTTTTTTATCAATAAAAATAAAAGAGGATATATCAACATAAACATACCACAACTGTTTCCACTGAACACATCCATTAACCAGCCCGCGATTAAAACAAAAAAAATCCCTGGAAGCAAAGAAGCATAAAAGGCCACCCTGATTATTACAAGGAATGTAAAATCCATCTTAACAGGCATAGAGCCCAAAATTACAGTCTGAATTATTAAAAGGCCCAATAATAATATTATATCCCAAAAATAACCTCTCATTTATCAAACATTATGCTCCTGTAAAAATTTATTCCAGGGTTATTGAAGATGATTCAGGTCCATTGAGCACAATCAGAACATCCTCTATATTACCGATATCAACGAATGGGTTAATTTTTATTTCATAAAAAAGACCGGAATCAAAACTTGTCACATCTATAATTTCTCCAACAGGTATCCCCTTGGTAAACATACCTCCCAGGCTTGAGGTTATGGCAATATCACCTTTTTTTATTTCCTGGTTGAGTCTTACATAATCCAATTGAAGCATAAAAGAACCATTACCTCTAACAATACCACGGCTCCTCGTCCGTTGTATCAAAACAGGGACAGAACTATTGATATCTGTTATTAATAATACCTTTGAATAATTAAATGAAACTTCAATAATACGCCCGATTAAACCTTTTTCATTAATAACAGCCATAAATTTTTTTATGCCGTCAGCAGAACCTTTATTAATAATAACCGTCATAAACCAGCCGGCCGAATCAGCGGAAATTACTCTGGCAGGAATAAGTCTTTGGGGATAATCTTTTTTAAATCCAAGAAATTTTCTGAAACGCTCGTTTCCAATGGCCAGCTCTTTCAAATGTGAATTTTCAAACCTGATTTTATTAATCTCATTCTGCAACCGCATATTTTCCTTACGAATGGAGACAAGATCAATATACCCATCCCACAACGAATTAACGCCATTAAACGTGCTGCTGGTTGCCTGCTGAAAAGGAGCAATTACTTCCATGGCTGAATGAACTAACAATTTAAAAATTTTAGAAGAATTGAATACAAAATATATAAAAAAAAGAACTGTAAAAATAAAGAGGGCTACAGTTATAACTCTCCTGAATTTTGATGGGGAATTGTTCATATTGTTAAATGGAAAAGATATAAATTATTGTTCAAATATGCCTCAAATCATAATATCTTTTAAAACATCAAGATTATCGAGCGCCATTCCAGCGCCTATTGCAACGGTTGAAAGCGGATCATCCGTTACATAAACAGGAAGATTTGTTTCCCTATGTATCAATTTGTCAAGATTTTTCAAAAGAGCTCCGCCGCCGGTAAGCATAATGCCATTATCTACAATATCAGCGGCAAGTTCAGGAGGTGTCTGCTCAAGTGCTATCTTTACCCCTTCAACAATCATGTAAACTTCTTCTTTTATAGCATCGGATATTTCATCAGAGGAAATAGTCAGGACTTTGGGTATGCCGGAAATAAGATCGCGGCCCTTCACCTCAATAGAAGACGTGGTTTCCCCGGATTCTTCAGATTGAAGTGCATTACCTATGTTGATTTTTATCATTTCAGCAGTTCGTTCTCCAATTAAAAGACTGTATTTACGCCTTATATGCTGAAGGATTGCATCATCCATCTTATCCCCGCCAACCTTTACCGATTTTGCAAAAACAATTCCGGCCAAAGATATTACCGCAACTTCGCTTGTCCCCCCGCCAATATCAACAATCATATTGGCAGTAGGTTCTGTAATAGGTAAACCGGCTCCAATTGCCGCTGCCATGGGTTCTTCAATAAGATAAACCTCTCTTGCCCCCGCTGATTCCGCTGATTCTTTTACTGCCCTTCTTTCAACCTGGGTTACACCTGACGGGACACATACTATTATCCGCGGTTTAACGAGTTTACGGTGATTATGTACTTTTTTAATGAAATACCTGAGCATAGCCTCTGTTACCTCAAAGTCAGCTATCACACCATCTTTCATAGGTCTTATTGCCCTGATATTTCCCGGAGTTCTGCCCAGCATATTTTTGGCCTCTGTTCCTACTGCAAGCACACGGCTTCCTGCTCCGGCATCATCACGTACCGCCACAACCGACGGTTCACTCAAAACAATCCCTTTCCCTTTAACATAAACAAGGGTATTGGCTGTACCAAGATCAATGCCCAGATCATTTGAAAACCAGGCATAAATAGAACTCAACAACATTTAATTGCTCCTTTGACAGAATGGTCAAAAATAGTTTAATATAATATTTAGATGAATTGTCTGTTTTTATGCACATTAAAGATAAAGAATGCAAATTAATTATAATATATATTATAAATATTTTTGATAATTGTATCAAGTTTAATATACTTTTCAAATACAAGATTGATGATCCAATAAAAAAATCATCAAGATTTTAACTAACTAAACATGAATATTCCTGATAAAACAACTTGCCTGTCACTTATGGACAGATATGAGATGCTTCCCAATATAAAAGACCACAGTTTAATGGTCAAACATATTGCTGTTTTTCTGGGAAAAAAATTAATGGAAAAAGGATTTGATCTAAACATTCAATTAATAGAGGCATCAGCACTTTTACATGATATTACAAAGACAATATCTTTTAAGACCAAGGAAGACCATGCCTATACAGGCGGTCTGCTTTTAGATAAACTTGGATATCACAGGGTTGCTTTTATCGTAAAACAACATGTTTTTTTAAATGATTGGGATGTAAATAAAAATATTGCAGAAGAACATATTGTAAATTATTCGGATAAACGTGTTATGCATGATAAAATAGTTACGCTTCACAAAAGATTTGATGATTTAAAAATACGCTATGGCAAAACTCAGGAAAAACTTGAGAGGATTGATAAAATGTTCAAAAAAACCATTGAGCTTGAAACCGGAATTTTCAGCTTGTTGCCATTTGAACCTGACAGGATATTAGACTTGGCTTAGAGAATTGTTCACTGCTGAAAATTTTATGATACACGGAGATTAAATGAAAAAGATTGAGGTAGCGCTTTTAAGCGGAGGGGTTTCAGCAGAACGCGCTATATCTATTTCAAGCGGCAATGAAGTTATGAACGCGCTCAATAAGGACAAATTTAATGTTCATCATTATGATCCCAAATATGATCTGATAAAAATACTGCAAAATAGATCACATATTGATATCGCGCTTATCATCCTTCATGGACCGCTCGGTGAAGACGGCTCCATACAGGGGTTTCTTGACCTTTCAGGCATACCTTATCAATGTTCAGGTGTCCTTGCTTCCGCCCTTGCAATGAATAAAAAGCTATCTAAATTACACTATAAAAACGCCGGTCTCACCATAGCAGAGGATATACTTATCAATAGTAATATGAAGATTGATCCTAAAAGCATTGCAGATAATATCGGCCTCCCTCTCGTTATAAAACCTTTAAGGATGGGCTCATCTTTTGGTATGAGTATCCCTCACACGATCAAAGATTTAGACAAAGGCCTTAAACAGGCATTTAAATACGACAATAAAGTAATTGTAGAGGAATATATAAAAGGTGTTGAAATAACCGGCGGTGTTATAGGGAACAATACCCTCGAATCTCTGCCCCTTGTAGAGATTATTCCAGACAAGGATAAATACTCTTTTTTTGATACCACGGCAAAATACACACCTGGTGCGACTAAGGAGATATGCCCTGCCAGGCTTAATCCTGACATGACACGCATGGCGCAGGAAATAGCTGTTAAAAGTCACAAAGCACTGGGGTGCAGGGGATACAGCAGGACAGATATGATTGTCAGCAATGATAAAATTTATGTTTTAGAGACAAACACCATCCCGGGGATGACATCACTAAGCCTTTTCCCGCAGGCAGCACTCAAGGCAGGATATACATTTTCAGCATTGCTTGAAAAACTGATTTTTCTTGCCATGGAAGATCATAAAAAAATAACATAGATTAATTTTCCTACATCTTGTCAACTATTCTATGGAAATACTGCTCTTTTTCCTCTAAAGATATGGGAAGCCTGCGAGTCATGTTTAGTTTCATTACAAGATAGTTCAATTTTTTCATCTGTTTATATTTTTTTTCTTCATCAGGTTCTTTGGCAAGCATTTCTTCAGTGCACATTATCTCTTTTTTTAATTCAAGCTCGGGCGGGAGGCAATTAGCATTTTTAAGTATTTTATGAGCCATACGGAGTTCTTGGGGGATATGGGAATCATCCTTTATTTTCAAAGGCTCCCCTGCTCCCGGAATATTTTTAAATTCACCATTATTTATGGCTTCCCTGATTTTATTTTCAGCTATTTTTCTCCATACTGCAAACATAATCTACCTTTTAAAAAAATTTATAAATAATAGCATAAGACTATGTTTGTCTGCAAAAATAATTAAAAAAAATTGCAATAGTTTATTTTTGACTTGTTTTAATCACAACTTAGATGTTGAATATAAATAATTTTAGAAAAACTTCATCACGCCCAAAGGGTGAAAATAAATTCAAGATAATTCCTATCCCTTGCGAGATTAGCAAATTTTAAGAGGCCATAAAATGTCGTTAACACCTGAACAAAAATATGAGGTAGAAAAAAGCCGCATTGAAGTCATCAAATTAAGGCGCGCATTAAAGGATTTTATTGAACGTGCCCGTAAGAATGAGACTATCTCTAATCATTTTTTTAAAATTGAACAAATAATGCTCACAAAAAATGACCTGGCTGGTCTCACCTCATCTCTGCTCCAAGAGATAACTCAAAGGTTTGATTTAAATTTTGCCAGCCTTTCTATAATGGAAAACAGCGTGGACAATAATGAGGAGATATTTAACTCTTTGAAAGATGATAACAGGATACTGATGCTTCCAAAAAGTTCTTTTTCATTTATAAAAGATACTAATGGGACGCCGCTTCTATCAAACCAAAAAATTTCAAAATATTCCCATCTTTTTAGCACAAGCATCAATAAGATAGGTTCTCTTGCCATAATTCCTCTTTTTATAAAAGAAAAATGTTTTGGCACACTTAATCTTGCAAGCTCGGATACTGACCGCTATCACCCTGATGACAGCACAGAATTCCTGAGCCAGCTCGGCATTAAAACATCTCTTAGTTTTGATAATGTTATTTCACATGAACAGATTAAATTAATGGCAACCATTGATGACTTGACAAAGGTATACAACAGACGTCAGATTACAAATTTTCTTGATCTGGAATATAAAAAATCAAAACGTTATGGGCATCCTTTTTCACTAATTATACTTGACATAGATGATTTTAAAAAAATAAACGATAAATGGGGGCATCCGGTTGGGGATCGTGTCTTAATACATATTGCCAAAATACTGGTAAATTGCTGCAGGGAGTCTGATCTGATAGGACGCCAGGGGGGTGATGAATTCATGATTCTACTGCCAGGTATAATAAAAGAACAGGCCTTGGTCCTCGGTGACCGCATAAGAGATGCAGTATCAAAAAATGCCCTTATGGAAGACAGCCATGTTATACCCATAACAATAAGCTTAGGTGTAAGTTCATCAAAAGAGAAAAAAATAAAAGATCAATCAGATATAATCAAATCAGCGGATTTATCGCTTTATAAATCAAAAAGCAAGGGAAAGAATCAAATAAGCTAAGATATTTTATCCGATCCTTTTAAAATATTCAAAAACTTGTATGATATACAGAATCACACAACTATTTGTTCGGGCGTGCTGGGCATGCCCAAACAAATCCGCTGGAGCGAAAGTCTCAGCTCCGCATTATATGAGGAGATTATCAAATAAGTATGATTGGAGAAGATAGAAAAATGGCAGATCAAATAAGATATTGGATAGAAATATCTGAATATGATATTGAGACAGCCATCGTAATGTTAAAAAACAAGCGATATCTTTATGTTGGGTTTATGGCTCACCAATCTATTGAAAAAATACTAAAAGC
>DAOWOC010000281.1 GCA_030642225.1 Deltaproteobacteria bacterium | reverse complement strand
TTCACCTTATTCCGATATGCGTTTAAACTATGATATATCATATAACCCTTATGACGGCAGGGAGAGAACCCATAACATTAAACTTTTTTTAAGGGATTTCAGGGATGACAGACTCACACTTGATTACAGGTTTGCCCGGGATAATACAAAGGAGTTAGATTCCTCACTCAATCTGACGCTTTTCATGGGATTTACCTTTATATTTAAAAACAAGTATAATTTTATGCTTAAAAAAAGTTTGGAAACAGAATTTGGGCTTAATTATTCAAGCCAGTGCTGGGGGGTAAGTACAAGTTACAGGATTCAGCCTGATGACCATAATTTCATGGTATTCTTTTCATTATATGGTCTTGGTGAGTTAGGGAGCGATCTATAAGTTTATTTTTTTAAAGGATTCATAAAGGAGATTATTATGTTTTCCAGGGCAGTTTTTATTTTTCCAGGTCAGGGTTCACAATATATTGGTATGGGGCTTGATATATATAATGGATGTGATGAGGCAAAAAGTTTTATGGATGAGGCTGAAAAAGTCATTGGTAATGGCTTGTTAAATCTGTGTTTTAACGGGCCTGAAGATGTTCTGATAAGGACAGATAATGTGCAGCCTGCCATAACACTTATTAATCTTGCCTGTTTTATCATACTTAAAAGCAGGGGGATTAACCCTGCTGCATCTGCGGGGCACAGTCTTGGCGAATATGCTGCCTTGACGGCAGCAGAAGTAATGGATCCAATAACAGCCATGCGGCTTGTTGCAAAAAGGGGCATGGCCATGCAAAAGGCAGCCGGGGAGAACCCTGGTTCCATGGCAGCTATTCTTGGTATGGAACAGGCTATTGTTGAGGAGATTGCAAAAAAGGCAGATGTGGATATTGCAAATTACAACAGCCCTGGTCAGATAATTATCTCAGGTCTTAAGGACAATATTTCAATGGCCGTTGAATATGCAAATGAACAGGGTGCAAAGAAAACCGTTTTACTCAGGGTAAGCGGCTCATGGCACAGCAGGTTTATGAGATCTGCAAGGGATGAATTCAGCCTTGAGATAAAAAAAGAAGGGTTAAAAAGCGCTAATATTCCTGTTGTTGCAAATGTAAGCGCTGACTACGTAAAAGAGCCGGATGAGATACAAAACAATCTTATCAGGCAGATCAATAGTCCTGTAAAATGGATTCAGTCAATGAAAAAATTGATAGATAACGGTTACGGACCGTTTATTGAAGTGGGGCCGGGCAAGGTGCTTAAAGGTCTTTTAAGGCAGATTGATCGCAAGGTCGTTTGTATGAGCGCCGGCAGCATAGAGGAGATCGATAAAATCCTTTCCATGGCTTGAAAACTGGTTTAATCTCCCCCTGTTATTTTAAATAAATCTAACATATTGAATAATTTTAATATGTTATTTGAGTAACAGAGCATTATCCATTGACCTGTATTGTAAAAATATGCTATTAAAAAAATAAATTTTTAAGATTAAAAAGTTGATAATGAGTAGTCAAATTAAAGTTCTTTTTGACGTTATATTCGTAAATTCATATGGTTAGCATCTAATATTATTTTATGTCTTAAGGGGAAGGGAATAAATGAAGTCTAAAAAAAGTTTAATCTTAATTGCTTTTCTATTTGTATTTTTTGCGAATTTTTTTTCTGTATCTGATGTTAAAGCAAAAAATGCCATTTATAAATGGAAACTGGCGACACTTGCGCCGGATGGTGTTGGGTGGGCAATACATATAAAGGAACTTTTTCATCCTGCAATAGATACGGCTACAAATAATGCTGTTCAGTTTACATGGTACTGGGGCGGTATTATGGGGAATGATGAGGATTATATTGCAAAGATGCGTATTGGTCAGCTTCAGGGCATGGGGTTTTCAGGGACCGGTTTTGTAATGGCATGTCCTGAAGGGGCTGTATTGGAACTCCCGTTTTTATTTCAAAGTTATGAAGAGCTGGATTATGTTAAAGAAAATATGAGGGATGATTTTGACGCTGTATGTAAAAAGAACGGTTTTAAATTTCTCTTTTGGGTGGATCAGGATTTTGATCAGGTCTATTCAGTTAAATCAGAAATGAGGACACCAAAAGATTTTGCCAAGAGTAGATTTTTAACATGGTACGGCCCTATTGAAGAAGAGGTGTTGAAAAAAATCGGAGTCAGCCCTATCCCTGTTAATGTGCCTGATGTTTCATCTTCTATCAGGTCCGGTATATGCGACGCATTTATTGCCCCTTCAGTCTGGACGGTTGGAAGTCAGCTCTATTCCACAATGAAATATGTAAATCCCATAAAGATAAGATATTCTCCTGCAGGCGCTATTGTTACTCAAACTGCATGGAATACCCTGACACCTGAAGTCAAGAAACAGATCGAAGGGCTTAAGTGGGTTGAGGCTGAATTTAATAACAGGTTACGGGCAAGTAATAAAAAGTGTTTAAACACCATGATTAAATACGGCATGAAAGAAGTTAAAATGACTGACGAAGAGATTACAGTCTTTAAAAAACTCTGTATGCCTTTATGGTATGAACTTGCCGATAAAGAGTATCCAAAGGCATTACTTAATAAGATTATTATGAATCTTGCTGAATTTCGTGCAAAGAATAATTGATTTATAGTTCTTTATTCTGATATTTTAAGGCCATTCTGTTTTTTTTT
>DAOWOC010000006.1 GCA_030642225.1 Deltaproteobacteria bacterium | reverse complement strand
CTCATCAAAATATTCACCCATTAATTCATGAATGTATTGGAGAATTTTATTTTGAGATGGTCTCACTTCTTGGGAAACGTACAGGCCAGCTCCATCTCGCGCTTGCATCCCAACCGGAAGACCCTGATTTTTCACCGGAGCCATTTTCAAAACTCTACCAGCAATCTGTCTATCAATCCATGCGGAGCCTGGTCAAAAAAAATATGCAAATATTAAAAATGTATATTGATAACCTTTCGGAAAATTTACAACATCAGGCCATAGATGCCTTAACCATGGAACATGAAATATTGAACAGGCTTGAAAAAATTACACATAAAAAAATTACTGCAATGAAGATTCGTATCCATGGTGATTACCATTTAGGTCAGGTGCTTTATACTGGAAAGGATTTTGTAATAATTGATTTTGAAGGGGAACCTGCCCGTGCGCTTGGTGAACGACGTTTAAAACGATCGTGCTTCAGGGATGTGGCAGGCATGATCCGTTCTTTTCATTATGCGGCATATAATATGTTTTTAAAACATGAGTCCATCAGACCCGAGGACATTACCATGTTAGAACCATGGATCGAACCATGGTATTATGCTGTCAGCGGGACATTCCTAAATGCCTATCTTGAAACTGTTTCTAATGCCCAATTTATCCCGAAAGAAAAAGAATCCATAGAAATATTACTGCAATCATTTCTTCTGGAAAAGGCTATTTATGAATTAGGTTATGAAATAAACAATCGGCCTGACTGGATAATGATACCTGTTAAGGGTATTTTAGGAATATTAAAGAATACTTTTTAAGATGGAGAGCCGCATGAAAAAAATTATTCGGGATATTGAATTTTTAACAGATCATGATATTTATCTCTTTAAAGAGGGGAATCATTTTAACCTTTATGAAAAATTAGGCTCTCATCTTGTAACCAGTGGGCAAACACATGGGGCATATTTTGCCGTATGGGCGCCCAATGCAACCCAAATATCCGTTATTGGAGATTTCAATGAATGGATGCCCGGAATAAATCCTTTAAGGGTAAAAGAAGATGGTTCCGGCATATGGGAAGGCTTTATCCCCGGTATTTCACAGGGATGCTTATATAAATATCACATCACCTCCAGCTACAACCATTATTCGGTTGAAAAGGCTGATCCCATATCATTTTATCATGAGATATCTCCCAAAACAGCCTCTATGGTCTGGGATTTGGATTATAAATGGGATGATGAGCTATGGATGAAAAATCGTAAAAAGAAGAACGCCCTTGACTCCCCTTTTTCCATCTATGAAGTTCATTTTGGCTCCTGGCGCAGGGTAGTTGAGGAGGACAACAGGCCATTAACTTATCGGGAAATGGCAGACCAGCTTATCCCATATCTCAAGGAAATGGGTTTTACACATGTGGAATTTTTACCCTTGATGGAACATCCCTTTTACGGTTCATGGGGATATCAGACATTGGGTTACTTTGCGCCAACAAGCCGTTATGGAACACCTCAGGACCTGATGTATCTGATAGATCAACTCCATCAGGCAGGAATTGGGGTTATCTTAGACTGGGTGCCTTCACATTTCCCTGATGATGAACACGGTTTGGTCTGTTTTGATGGAACACATCTATATGAACACGCAGACCCTCAAAAGGGTTTTCATCCTGAATGGAATTGCTATATTTTTAATCATGGACGGAATGAGGTACGCGCCTTTTTGATAAGCAGCGCCCTTTTCTGGCTTAAAAAATATCATGTTGACGGCCTCAGAGTTGACGCTGTTGCTTCCATGCTTTATCTGGATTATGCCAGAAAAGAAGGAGAATGGATACCAAACATGTTTGGCGGTAATGAAAATTTTGAGGCAAAGGATTTTTTATGCCGTCTCAATCAGGTTGTATATGAAGAATATCCTGATATTGAAATTATAGCAGAAGAATCAACAGCATGGCCAATGGTAACAAGGCCTCCATACATGGGCGGTTTAGGCTTTGGCATGAAATGGAACATGGGCTGGATGCATGATACCCTTGATTATTTTGCAAAAGATCCAATATATCGCAAACATCATCAGAATGAGCTCACATTCAGTCTTTGGTATGCGTTTACAGAAAATTTTCTCCTCTCGCTTTCCCATGATGAGGTTGTCCATGGCAAGGGATCACTTATCAATAAAATGTCTGGGGATGACTGGCAAAAATTTGCTAATTTAAGGCTCCTTTACGGGTATATGTACATGCATCCCGGGAAAAAACTTCTTTTTATGGGGGCTGAAATCGCACAAAGGGAAGAGTGGTCCCATGAATCAAGTCTGGAATGGCATTTACTTCAATATGCCCCGCATAAATCCATCCAAAAATGGGTCAAAGATCTGAACCGTTTTTACAAAAATGAACCGGCCTTATATGAGCTTGATTTTGAATCAAATGGTTTTAAATGGGTTGATTGTAATGATTGGGAAGGAAGTATAATAAGTTTTTTAAGAACAGGAAAAACCATAAAAGATCAAATCTTGGTGGTTTGCAATATGACACCGGTTCCAAGGTATAATTACAGAATAGGTATTCCATTAAATGGTTTATGGAAAGAAATTTTAAACAGTGATGCCAAAGAATACGGCGGAAGCGGTTACGGCAATTTGGGAAGACTTAATGCCACACCTGTTGCCTTCCATGGTTTTGATCACTCCCTTTCCCTTACAATCCCACCGCTTGGCATATTAATCTTTAAGGCTGAACAGAGATGATACCGTATATTCAATATCTTGGGGATAACAGGTGCGAATTTACTGTCTGGGCACCATTTTTAAATAACCTGGCCATACAATTTATTGATCAGGATAATGCTATACACATGGAAAAAAAATCTCATGGAATTTTTTTTAAAAGTCTTGAGAATATTTCCCCAGACACACTTTATTATTACAGACTAAACGATCAATATAATAGACCTGACCCTGCCTCTAATTTTCAGCCACATGGTGTTCATGGCCCGTCACAGGTAATTGATCATACCTCTTTTGTCTGGCAGGACAAAAACCGGGAAGGGATACCCCTTGCAAAAATGATTATGTATGAACTTCATACAGGCACATTTACCCAAAAAGGCAATTTTGATGCTGTTATTCCAAGACTTGATGCCCTTTGTGACCTTGGCGTAAATACACTGAATATTATGCCTGTGGCTCAATTTCCAGGTGAACGAAACTGGGGTTATGACGGTGTATATCCTTATGCTGTCCAAAATAGTTACGGGGGCCCGGATGGGTTGAAAAGACTCATCAATGCCTGTCATCAAAAAAAAATGTCTGTAATCCTGGATGTAGTATACAACCATCTCGGGCCAGAGGGTAATTATCTTGCTCAATTCGCTCCATATTTTACAAACAAATATAAAACTCCCTGGGGCGATGCTATAAATTTTGATAATGCACACAGCGATATGGTTAGAAATTTTTTTATCCAAAACGCATTATACTGGTTCAAATTTTACCATATCGACGGGCTAAGATTGGATGCCGTACATGCGATCTTTGACATGAGTGCCAAACCATTTTTGCAAGAGCTTTCAGAAAAGGTTGAAGATTATTCAAAAAAGAAAAAAAGAAAAATTTATTTAATTGCAGAAAGCGATCTTAATGATGTGAGGCTGATTCGTCCCAAAAAAACAGGGGGATTTGGATTGGATGCCCAATGGTGTGATGATTTTCATCATTCGCTTCATGCACTAGTTACAGGAGAAAAAACAGGTTATTATCAGGATTTTGGAAAACTGGAGCATCTTAAAAAGGCTTTTAAAGAAGGTTTTGTCTATTCTTGGCAATATTCAAACTTCAGAAAAAAACACCATGGAAATTCATCCATTAACCGGCCCAACGAACAGTTTATTGTTTTTTCACAAAATCATGACCAAACAGGCAATAGAATGCTTGGTGAAAGGATTTCAACACTGGTCTCTTTTGAGGCATTAAAACTTATAGCCGGTGTGGTTCTTTTTTCTCCATACATTCCCTTGCTCTTTATGGGCGAAGAATATGGGGAAGAAACCCCTTTTTATTATTTTGTACATCATTCGGACAATGACTTGATAAAGGCGGTGCGTAATGGACGTATAGCTGAATTCAAGGACTTACAGTGGCAAGGCGCACCAACACCGCCTGATCCTTATGATAAAGAAAACTTCATGAAATCCAAAATCAGATGGGAAAAAAGGGAAAATGACCATCATAAAATTCTTCTTAATTTATATACCTGTTTGATTCAGCTCAGGAAGACAATCCCTGCAATAGCAAATCTTAAAAAAAATAACCTGAAAATACACAATGAAAAAATGAACCTTGTCCTTAAACTTGAAAGATGGTGCCAAAACAGTCACATATTCTGTGTGATGAATTTTCATAAAGAAGATCAATCTTTTCAAATGAATTTTTCAGGGAATCCCTGGGGAAAAATCCTGGATTCTTCTGATAGAATCTGGGATGGACCGGGGTCATCACTTCCTCAAAGAATTAATCAAACAGAACGGTTGATAATCCGGCCTCTCAGTTTTTCATTATATAAAAAGGAGATATTATCATGAATCAATATATCTGTATTCATGGTCATTTTTATCAACCTCCAAGAGAAAACCCATGGCTTGAAGAGGTTGAAGTCCAGGACTCGGCTTACCCCTATCATGACTGGAATGAACGCATCACCAATGAAAGCTATGCACCCAATACCAGTTCACGTATTCTGGATAAGGATAAAAATATTATTGACATGGTCAATAATTACAAAAAAATCAGCTTTAATTTTGGCCCGACTCTTCTTTCATGGCTGCAAAGACATCAACCAGAGGTATACCAGGCTATCTTAACCGCTGACATTAAAAGCCGTAATATTTTTTCAGGGCATGGTTCAGCCCTTGCGCAGGTGTATAATCATATAATTATGCCCCTTGCCAATAGCAGGGATAAACGCACACAAATAATATGGGGGATTAAAGATTTTAAATACCGTTTTCAAAGAAAACCGGAAGGCATGTGGCTGTCTGAAACCGCTGTTGACCTTGAAACCCTTGATATTTTGGCTGAACATCAAATTAAATTTACAATTTTAGCTCCACGCCAGGCATATAAAATAAAAAAAATCAATGAACCTCAATGGGAAAATGTTGAAGGCGGAAAGATAGACACCAGGATGCCCTATTTATGTCGGCTCCCATCAGGCAGGACCATTACTCTTTTTTTCTATAATGGTTCAATATCAAGAGACATTGCCTTTGGGGAACTTTTAAGAAATGGAGAACTTTTTGCCAGGAGATTAGTTGATTCCTTTTCAAACAAGCAAAAAGGACCGGAGTTAGTCAATATTGCCACAGATGGCGAAACTTACGGTCATCATCAACGTCATGGCGATATGGCCCTGGCCTATTGCCTCTATGATATAGAATCAAAAAAAAATGCCGACATAACAATTTATGCTGATTTTCTGGAAAAATTTCCAGCTGCATATGAGGTGGAAATTTTTGAAAACAGTTCATGGAGCTGCATACATGGCATTGAAAGATGGCGCACCAATTGCGGATGCAATTCAGGTATGAACAATAACTGGCATCAGAATTGGAGGGCGCCTCTTCGTGAAGCCTTTGACTATTTAAGGGATCAATCAATTAAAATTTATGAGGATGAAGCAACTCCTTATATAAAAGACCCATGGAAGGCAAGAGATGATTATATTGATATTATCCTTAACAGAACACCGGAAAAATTGGATAATTTTTTATATAGACATGCCTTAAAAAAGCTCTCTGAAAAAGAAACAACCCTTATTTTAAAACTTCTTGAAATACAGCGTCATGCCATGCTGATGTATACAAGTTGCGGATGGTTTTTTGATGAAATATCAGGGATTGAAACCATTCAAATCATGCTCTATGCCTTTCGCGTCATTCAGTTAGTCAAAGAAATAAACAACAGGGATATGGAGCCGGATTATGTAAATATTCTTTCAAGGGCAGAAAGTAATATTGCAAGATTCAAAAATGGGGCATTGATTCATAAAAAATATATAAAATATGTTGCCCTTGATTTTTCAAGAGTCGCTGCCCATTATTCCATATCTTCTCTGTTTAACTCTTATTCTGAAATCTCTAAAATCTATTGCTACTCCATACAAAGTGAAATCAATGACTTTCTTGACATCGGCATCCAAAAAATGGTCATCGGCAAAATTCGCATACAATCTGACATCACTTTAGAGAAAAAGATTATGAGTTTTGCGATTATCCATTTCGGAGGTCATAATTTGAGCGGAGGCGTCCGTGAATACCAGGACAAAAATACCTTTATAAATATGCACAAGGAAATAAAAAATGCCTTTACAAAAAATAATATTCCAGAAGTGATTCGTTTAATGGATAAATATTTCATTAATAATAACCAATACTCGCTCTGGCATCTTTTTAAGGATGAACAAAAAAAAATTATTAATCTTTTTTTAAAGGACACTATAAAAGAATTAGAATCTTTCGTCAGGATGATATTTGAGCATCATTATTCTGTTTTTCATATTATGAGCGAGCTGAATATCAATCTACCTAAGGCTGTTTCAAGCTCCCTTGCATTAATTTTTAATTCGGAGATATGTAACTTGCTTAAAAAACAAGACATTAATTTCAAACAATTACAAAAATTGATTAAGGATACAAATAAATGGTCTCTTGATCTTGACAAAACAACATTGGAGTTTATTGCAAGTGAAAAAATTAATGTAATAATTAAGGCTTTTTCTGAGGATACAAATAATATAGGTCTGCTAAAAACCATTAACGTATTATTTAATATATTAAAATTATTAGAGCTGAAACTGAATATCTGGAAAGCCCAGAATATTTATTTTAATATAAAACAAAAATATTATAATATTATGCTTGGATTGGCCAATGATAATCAGGATATAACAGCTCAAAAATGGATTAAAATCTTTAAAATTACCGGCAACAAACTGCAAGTGGGAATTAAATGATGCAAATCCCTGTTGCAACATATAGAATTCAATTTAATTCTGATTTTGGTTTCAGGGAAGCTAAAAAAATAATTCCCTACCTTGCCATGCTCGGCATCTCACACTTGTATGCATCTCCAATATTCAAGGCAAAAAATGGCAGCACTCATGGATACGATATCGTTGACCAAAACCAACTGAATCCTGAACTTGGAAGCAAAGATGATTTCAACACCCTGATAAAAACAGTAAAAACTTATGATCTATTATGGTTACAGGATATTGTCCCCAACCACATGGCCTATAGTTATGAAAATCACTGGCTCATGGATGTCCTGGAAAATGGTCGCCATTCACCATACTTTAATTTTTTTGATATTGACTGGAAGCATCCCTGTAAAAAACTTAATAAAAGGCTATTGGCGCCATTTTTAGGAAAATTTTACTTAAAGGCCATTGAAGACGGCGAAATTTATTTATCATATAATAACACAGGTATTACCGTAAATTATTATGATCTCAAATTTCCTCTTAAAACTGCAACATATGAGTTTATCTTAGCCTGGCGCATAGATTCTCTGGAAAAAAAATTGGGGGGCAAGCATCCGGATTTCATACAATATCTTGACATTCTTTATTTGTTAAATGATATCCAGCATATTAAAAATAAAGGAAAATATAAAAACAGGATAATTCAGATAAAAAGATTGCTTTGGGAACTCTATAATCAAAATAATAAACTTAAAAATTTTATAGATAAAAACATTATAATCTTTAATGGGAACAAGGGAGAACCTGCTTCTTTTAAATTGCTTGATCAATTGCTTTTAAAACAATTATTTTGTCTCGACTTTTTTAAGGTTTCTACAAAAGAGATAAATTATAGACGTTTTTTTAATATCAATGACTTAATCTCATTAAAGGTTGAAGCCGATGAAACTTTTAATGAAATCCATTTGTTTATTTTTAAATTAATAAAAGAAAATAAAATCCAGGGTTTACGGGTGGATCACATAGACGGGCTTTATGACCCTGCGAAATATCTTAAATGGTTACGTGAAAAAACAGGGGATACCTATACGGTAATTGAAAAAATTCTTGATATTACTGAAAATATACCATCCACATGGCCAATTCAGGGAAGCACAGGTTATGATTTTCTGAATTATGTTAATGGCCTTTTTTGCGATAGAAAAAACAAAAAAAAAATTAATAATATCTATGAGCAATTTATCGGCAAGGAAATATGTTATGAAAAATCTGTAAGAAACATGAAAAAATTGATCATAGAAAAGCATATGGCAGGCGATTTGGATAACCTGGAACGCTTGGTATACAATATTGCTAAAAATCATCCTCATCACATTCATTTTTCTCATTATGGCCTTAAAAAAGCCCTTAAAAAAATAATCATTCATTTTCAGATTTACAGATTATATATAAGTTCGGATTATTTCTCAAAAAATGACCGCATCACCATAAAAAAGATCATCAGTAGTGTCATTAAAAATGCCCCTGATCTTTTATATGAACTTAATCTTATAAAAGATATTCTCCTGCTCAATTTCAGGAAAAATATCTCTATGGAAGAAGAGGCTGAATGGCTTCATGTGATCATGAAATTTCAACAACTTACAGGCCCGGTCATGGCAAAGGGATTTGAAGATACATTTTTTTATGTATTTAACAGGTTGCTTTCCTTGAATGAGGTGGGCGGATATCCTGATTGTTTTGGAATTACCCTCAAAGATTTTCATGATTTTCTTAAAAAAAGACTGAAAAGTTTCCCGCACACCTTAAATACAACCTCCACCCATGACACAAAAAGGGGTGAAGATGTTCGTGCCCGCATCAATATTTTATCAGAGATTCCAGGTGAATGGGAAAATTGTATAAGGAACTGGAGCAGGATCAATAAGACAAAAAAGGAATTATCCAAAAATGGGACATCAGTGCCGGATAAAAATGATGAATGGTTCCTTTATCAAACCCTTGTGGGCGCATTTCCATGGGAAGATTCAGAATACCATTGTTTTGTGAAAAGGATAAAAAATTACATTATAAAAGCGATAAGAGAGGCAAAGATTAATACTGAATGGTTAAATCCAAATACAGAATACGAAAAAAAATTTTTATCCTTTATTGATAAAATATTAAAGCCATCTGAAACAAATTCCTTTTTAAAAATCTTTCTGCCATTTCAAAAAAAAATAGCATTTTACGGGATATCTAATTCTTTATCACAAACATTGCTTAAAATAACAAGCATTGGGATTCCTGATTTTTATCAGGGGACAGAGCTTTGGGATTTAAATCTTGTTGACCCTGACAACAGACGATCGGTTAACTTTAAAAAAAGAGAAATTTTTTTAAAACAGATAAATAATAATAAGAATATCTTAAGTCTTATTAAAGAAATTTCAGATTGCAGAAAAGATGGCAGGATTAAACTATTTTTAATACAAAAAGCGCTTCAGGCAATAAAACAAAATCATTCACTCTTTAAGCATGGTCAATATCTCCCCCTTGATGTAAAAGGAAGATATAAAGACAATATTATTGCCTTTGGCAGATGTCATGAGCATAAATGGTCTATAACTATTGTCCAGCGATTCCCAACAAGACTGTTTAATAAGGATGAATGGCCTTATAATGTTGAGATTTGGAAAGATACACTTATTGTCCTTCCTGATAACACACCCCAAATATGGGAAAATATTATTACTTCACAGTTTATGCAAGGGAGAGAAAAAATTCTTGTGGAAAAAGCCCTGAAATATTTCCCGGTTGCCTTATTGATTGGAGAAAAAAGAACATGAAAAAAAGATCAAGCGGCATATTACTGCATATCACTTCCCTTCCCTCTCCTTGCGGAATTGGAGATATGGGGCCGGCTGCTTATGCATTTGCTGATTTTCTCGCTGATACCTGTCAGGGGTTCTGGCAAATTCTCCCCTTGAATCCAACATATCCCTATAGTGAAAATTCCCCTTATAAAAGCTCTTCATCCATTGCAGGAAACACTCTTTTAATAAGCCCCGAACTTATGGTACAGCAAGGTTTAATAGATCAAAAAGACCTTTTTACATCACCTTTTTTTTTAGAAGATAAAATAGATTATAAGCAAGTGACAGCTTATAAAATAAAACTTTTTAATCAGGCATTTGAACGTTTTCAACATCAAAAAAATACATATGACTTTGAACGATTTTGTTTCAAACAAAAAGACTGGCTTGATGATTTTGCCCTTTTTACAGCCCTTGTTGAATATTTTCATGGTGAGACATGGCAAAAATGGCCAAAAGAGGTCAGAGACAGAGAAATAAAAACATTACAAATCTTACGAAAAAAACTCAGGGAAAATATAGAAAAAGAAAAATTCTTCAGTTTATTTTTTTTAACCAGTGGTTTTTTTTAAAAAATTATTGCAACCAAAAAAATATTCAAATCTTTGGGGACATGCCTATTTATGTAAATTATCAAAGTGCAGACACCTGGGTCAACCCGGAGATATTTAAGCTCAATCAGGAAAAATATCCCCGATATGTAGCTGGTGTTCCGCCGGATTGTTTCAGCCGGACAGGACAGCTCTGGGGTGATCCGGTCTATGACTGGGAAATTTTAAAACAAAAAAAATATGGCTGGTGGATCCAAAGGATGAAACATTGCCTTAATATTTTTGATGTGGTCCGTATTGATCATTTTAGGGGATTTGCCGGTTACTGGGAAATCCCCTATGGTGAAAAGACCGCTATAAACGGCCATTGGGAAAAAGGTCCTGGTAAAGATTTTTTTAACGCCATGCTTAAACGATTCCCAAATCTTCCGGTTATTGCAGAGGATTTAGGCCTGATTACCCCGGATGTACGAGAGTTGATTCATGATTTTAAATTCCCAGGGATGAAAGTGCTTCTTTTTGCCTTTAATGAAACCTTATCCCAAAATCCCTATGCGCCGCACAATCATATAAAAAATTGTGTAATTTACACAGGGACCCATGATAATAATACAGTAAGGGGATGGTTTGAAAATGAAGTCAGCCAAGAGGACAAACAAAGATTTTTTCAATATCTTGGCCATAAGGTACAAGCAGAAGATGCCCATTTATGCATGATTCGACTCGCAATGATGTCTGTCGCTAATATTGCAATAATACCACTTCAGGATATTTTAAATCTGGGAGAAGAGGCGCGTATGAATACCCCGGCCACTACAAATGGTAACTGGCTATGGCGTTTTAAACAAGATCAAATATCCAGCCATGTAATAGAATTACTCAAAAATATGACTATATTATATGGACGAGAGTAATATTATTGGGCAATACATTAAATAATGTTAGCCCATCTTTTTCACTTTTATGAGCAAATGCTTAAAATAAGCATTGTTTCAAAATTTTTAAAGATTTAAACTGAATCATTTCAATATGTTAAAAATAATTTGCCTTGATTTTGTCAATCTAGTGGCATGAAACAAAAAAAGCTTAATTTTTTATTGACACCTATATCTTGGAAATATCTATATTAGAAGAACTACAATAAAAAATCGAAAAAATGGATTAAAGGGAGAATAATAAATTTATGTTAGATATCAGTATGATATCCCTTATTGAACCTGTACGGATTATAATCGGCGCTGGAGATCAATGCTGGCCTGGCTGGATTCCATCCAATAAAGAAGAATTGGATTTATTACAACCTAAGGATTGGGAAATCAGCTTTAAATCCCGCCTTGTTGATGCATTTTTATGTGAACATGTATGGGAGCATCTATCAGAAGCAGATGGACGAACCGCCGCCAGATTATGTTATAAATGGCTAAAACCCGGTGGATATTTACGTTGTGCTGTTCCAGATGCAAATTTCCCCAACACTGTTTATCAAAATATAGCGCAAATTGGTGGGCCTGGGCCAAAAAAACACCCTGCTGCTGATCATAAAATTGTTTATGACTATAAACTCTTTGCAGATGTCTTTGCCCAGGCTGGTTTTGACATTGACTTGATAGAGTATTGTGATGAACAGGGACGTTTTCATTACCATCAGTGGTCACCATCTCTTGGTCCGATTTATCGTTCCCTGCTCTTGGACCATCGTAATCAAGGGGCAAATATAGAATTTGTTTCACTGATAATTGATGCGAGAAAGCCTGCTTGACAGACGATACTACATCTTGTAAATTTAGTTATATAAATGAAAATAAAGGTCAACTAACGATTTTAAAATGACAATTCAGGGCGCTACATACTTATAAAATATATTTAAAAGGAGATAATTGACATGGCCAAAATGACAGAACGGATGCAGGAATTGTTTAATAATGTCCCTATTGTGGTTCTTTCCACGGCAACCATAGACGGTATACCCAATGTCGTACCAGTTGGAGCAAAAAAAATTATTGATAATGAAACCATTCTCATATCTAACCAGTTTTTCAATAAAACCTTAGCCAACATGCAAGCAAACCCACATGTGGCAGTGACATACTGGGAAGGCCATGAAGGTTATCAGTTAAAAGGTACGGTCACTATCGAAACCAGCGGCCAACGGTATGAAGACACGGTCAAATGGATTGATGAATTAAGTACTAAATCCGGGAACCCTAAAAAATGCAAAGGTGCGATTATTCTGCAAATCCAAGAGATTTATGGACTTGCACCCGGACCAGGTGCTGGCAAACAACTGTTATAAAAAACCAGCGCATGACTAATACAAGGGCTGATTTTGTGTTGTAAATCAATGTAAAT
>DAOWOC010000305.1 GCA_030642225.1 Deltaproteobacteria bacterium | reverse complement strand
GTTCCTCCTCATTGCGGCAAAATAATCTTAGAGACCAGAGATCTGAAAAAGGGTTTTGGTCTAAAAAATATTTTTTCTGATCTTGATTTTAATATAATGAGGGGTGATAAAATCGCATTGACCGGGCCTAATGGAGAAGGCAAGACCACCTTGCTGCGCATATTGGCAAAAAGTATAAAGCCTGATTATGGTGATTTAAAATATGCCTTAAATGTCCAGACCGGTTATTTCAGCCAGAATCAGCTTGAAATGCTTAATCCGAACGCAACTGTATTGGAAGAGGTCGTATCAGAGGCAGGGCTTGTGCCTGAATCAAGAATAAGGGCTCTTTTGGGGACATTTTTGTTTAAGGGTGATGATGTATTTAAAAAAGTAGATATTCTGTCCGGCGGGGAAAAAACCCGTCTTCTTCTTGCCAAGCTGCTGATTAATCCTTCAAATCTGCTTTTATTAGATGAGCCGACCAATCATCTTGATATGGCCTCACGTGAGGTTTTGACACAGGCCCTCAAGATTTATCCGGGTTCCTTCCTCCTTGTAACCCATGACCGGTATTTGATTGCCAATACCTCGAATATTATCTGGTATCTTAAAGACGGCGCTCTTCAAATCTATCCGGGTAATTTTGAATACTTTGAGACATTGCAAAAAAAAGAGGCAATGCAGGCAGCTGAAGATAATTTAATCAAAACAGAGACTCAAACAGAAAAAAATAAAAACATACAAAAAAGGAAAGAGGCAGAAAAAAGGAATAAACGCTACAGGGAATTAAAACCCTTAAAGGAAAGAATCCTTAAATTAGAGCAGGATATGGAATCAGCAATTCAAAGAAAAGAAGAGATTCATATATTATTTGCTGACCCTGCCACATATCAGGATGGGGATAAGGCAAAGCAGCTAAACTTTGAGATAAAAGATATTGAAAAAACAATAGATTTGCTTATGCTGAAATGGGAGGAGTTAACCATCAAGGCAGGGGATCTGGAATCAGGCTAACACATGAAGGAATATTGATATGAGATTAGATGAAGGCTGGCATGAAATTTGGGATACGATTGTTGCCAAAGTTGGTATGGAGGATACAGCGCTGACATTGTCTGTTAAAATAGTCCTGGTTCTTGTCAGTGCTTTTTTGCTTTATCTGACAGGGAAGTGGGTTATGAAAATAATCTTTAAAAGACTGGACAGATATGAATTTATACATGAAAACCAGCTGGCTATTATATCAATCAGACAGGGGATAGAATATATACTTGTCCTTGTAACAGGGATATTTTTAATAGAATTTTTAAAACTTGCATTTATTAAAAATATCTTTTTTGCATTAATGATCCTCTTATTTGCCTTGCCAGTAAAAGGTCTTGTTGTAACAGCCATATCTTTTTTAAAAAGAAAGTTTGTACAAAAAACAGAGACAAAGGTTGATGATATTATCTTTGATCTCCTGGAACGTTTTGCAGGTATTGTTTTATTCATTATTGCTATTATGCTGGCACTTGATCTGATAGGTATAAATGTCATGCCATTTATTGCCGGAGCAGGTGTGATCGGCATAGCAATAGGTTTTGCAGCCAAGGATACCTTGTCAAACCTTATCGCCGGCGTTCTGCTTCTTATTGACAGGCCGTTTGAGGTGGGGGACAGGATAGAGATCTGGCAGGCACCGGCCGGAAGTTCAACATGGGGAGATGTTATTTCAATAGGCATGCGTGCCAGCAAGATAAAGACAACTGACAATATTGTGGTAATTATACCTAATAATGAGATAATGATAAGGGATATTATAAATTATACTGCGGATTCTGATGCAATAAGGGTGCGTATAAATATAGGTGTGGCATATAACACGGATATAGCTCTTGCCAAGAAAATTATTTTAGATGTAGCAGACAGTGCAGACTGGATTATGAAGAATCCAGTGCCAAGGGTTGTTGTGAGAAATTTTGGGGAATCATCTATTGATTTGCAGGCAAGGGTATGGATATATGATGCTCGGAAAAGGATGGATACTATCTCATTTATTACCGATAAAGTAAAAGAGACCTTTGATCTTTCAGGTATTGAAATACCGTTTCCAAGAAGGGACATTATTATCCGTAATGAAAAAAACTGAGTTCTTGTGTTTAAATGCTTTATGGATTTCAGGATAATTTTAAAAAGATACATCTATATGGATCAGTATTTGGGTAAGTTATTATAAAAAAAGAGAAAAACCTTAAATCAATTTTCCAAAATCAAACATTTTATTTCTTTTAGCCTTGACGTCTTGTCTTTTATGTGCGACAATTTTCTGATGGTATATGAAATCAGAACGACCAACATATTTGACAAATGGTTGATCAGGCTGAAAGACAAAACAGCCGTCAACCGCATAATG
>DAOWOC010000361.1 GCA_030642225.1 Deltaproteobacteria bacterium | reverse complement strand
GTTGCTGTAAATATACAATGCCATTCAGCAAGACATAAAGAGATTATACTCTGATTATTTAGAACAAATTTTTATAACCTTAATAAATTAAAGGAATATTTAAGTGTCTAAAATAATTCGCTTATCAACCCCCTTAAAAGATTCTGACATCAATACCTTGAAAATTGGAAATATAGTAAGGCTCAACGGCATTATTTATACCGGAAGAGATACTGCCCATAAACGGCTTGTGGAGCTGCTGGACCAGGGAAAAGATTTGCCTTTTGATATAACAGGGCAGGTTATATATTATGTTGGTCCATCACCTAATAAGCCAGGAAAAATAATAGGCAGTTGCGGCCCTACAACCGCATACAGGATGGATCCTTACACGCCGAAACTCCTTGAAAAAGGACTTTGCGGCATGATTGGAAAGGGCAAAAGAAGCAATGATGTAAAAGAGGCTATCAAGCGTACATGCGGTATCTATTTTGCGGCAACAGGAGGTGCAGGGGCACTGATTGCAAAATCAATCAAAAAAATGGAGCTTGTAGCATATGAGGATCTTGGGCCAGAGGCAATATACAGACTGGAAGTAGAGGATTTTCCCGTAATCGTTGCAAATGATATGCATGGGGGCGACCTTTATGAGGATGGCAGAAGGACTTATTCTATATAGATATAACCTTGTTAGCGTTTTACAAAGGTCTCATAAAAACAATCCTTGAAAATCTATAACATATTCATCAATGGTCTCATACAGAGCTCCGTTATGCCGACACGTCAGCATAATATAGGTCAAACATTTATATTTAAATTATTTTTCAGGAGGCAAAATGAGCTGGTTTTTACGTATTTTCACTTCTTCCATTGGGAAGAAACAAATTATGGCTGTTACTGGTTTGAGCTTTTGCGGTTTTTTGACTATGCATTTAATAGGCAATCTTACAATTTATTGGGGGCATGAAATGTTCAATGCTTATGTGGAGCATCTCCATGCCTTTGATCCATTGATTAAGGTCTCTGAAATAGGACTTCTTGGCTTTGTCTTAGCACATATTTCAACTGCCGCATGGCTGTTTTGGGGAAACTTTCAGGCCCGTCCCATTAGATACGCAATGAAAAAAAGGGCTGGCGGCCGCACCCTCGGTTCTTCTACAATGCCATATACAGGCATTCTGCTTATCTGTTTTATTGTTATACACTTACTCAATTTTCATTTTGTTGATCATTCAAGCAGAACAGTTCATCAGATAGTAACAGATGCTCTTATAAATCCGTTTTATGTAATCTTTTATGTTTTTGCGGTCATAGTTGCAGCAGTGCATGTTAAACATGGTTTCTGGAGTGCGTTCCAGACAGTTGGAGCGAATCATCCAAAATACATGCCATTAATTGAGACGGCCAGTATCCTTTTCAGCTTGATGATCGGGGCTGGTTTCGGCCTGATTCCGGTCTTTATATTGATGACAAATTAAGGAGATCAAATATGCAGTTAGATTCAAAAGTACCAGACGGGCCACTTGCTGAAAAGTGGGATAAACACCTTTTTAACCTGAAACTTGTCAATCCCGCCAACAAAAGAAAATATGATATTATTGTGGTTGGAACAGGACTTGCCGGAGGTGCGGCAGCAGCTTCCCTTGCTGAGCTCGGCTATAATGTTAAAAATTTCTGCATACAGGACAGCCCAAGACGCGCGCAC
>DAOWOC010000273.1 GCA_030642225.1 Deltaproteobacteria bacterium | reverse complement strand
TTTGTTGGAGATACCCTTTTTGCCGGTTCTATTGGAAGGACTGATTTTCCCGGGGGGTCTCACCCTATTCTTATCCGTTCAGTAGAGGAAAAAATATTCCCCCTTGGAGATAAAGTAAAGGTATACCCTGGTCATGGTCCGATGACAACTGTGGGAAGAGAAAAAGAATATAATCCTTTTTTTTGAGGAGATAAAAATGAAATACCTGAAATTTAAAACATGTTTAATGATTTATGTTCTATTTTTAATGGTTCTATTTTCAGGCTGCACAACATTAAACACTGGTGGAGATACTTCATCTGAAAACAATGGCTATTATGATAAAACACCGGCAAAAAATGCCGCGCCGCTTTATTATGATTTTAAAGACATCCTTGTCCCGGCTGAGCTTAAAATAGATAAAAAAGAATCCATGGTCTATTCAACCCCGACTTTTGCTGTTGGTGTTCTTTGTTTAAAAGGCAGGGTCGAGTTAAATTCCCTGATCGATTTTTTTAAAACAAATATGGCTAAAGATAACTGGGAAGTCTATGGCATAACCCGTTATAAAAAAACTGTTATGACATTTGGCAAGCCACATAAAAAATGCTGGATTCATATCAAGGATGGCAGCTTTACAACCGAGGTTGAGATATGGGTATCACCAAGCAAAATTTCCTCAAACAGCAACATAAAGAAAAGTAATAAATCTACTTTTCTGCAAAGCACACCACTGTCTGAGTAATTTTTAAAACCTTTTGTTTTAAAGGCAATATGGAAACTATAGCAGGCAAAAATATTATTATAGGCGTTACAGGCGGCATTGCCGCATACAAAACGCTCATTCTCGCCCGACTTTTTATAAATAATGAAGCAATATTAAAGGTTGTAATGACAAAGGCTGCGGAAAGTTTTATCGGTCCATTAAGCTTTCAAGCCATATCAGGCTCAAAGATAGGGCTTGATATCTTGGACCCTGTTTTTGATTCAGGTATGGATCATATTGAGCTTGCAAGGGACGCTGATCTAATTATCATTGCCCCGGCCACTGCAAATACTATTGCAAAAATAGCCCATGGTTTCAGTGATAATCTTTTAACAAGTATAATCCTTGCTTCAACCTCACCTGTCATGATCTGCCCTGCGATGAATAATAATATGTGGGCAAATCAGGCCACTATTGATAATATTAACATCCTTAAAAAAAGAGGGGTGCATGTCTGCGGCCCTGCTTACGGAGAGCTTGCATGCAGTGATTCCGGTGCCGGCCGCATGGAAGAGCCCGAGTTTATTTTTGAAGATTCCCTGCGCCTTTTAAGTGAAAATGACTTTTCAGACACCCGATTTCTTATAAGCGCGGGCCCTACTCAGGAACCAATTGATCCGGTACGTTATATAACAAACCGTTCATCAGGCAAGATGGGATATGAGCTTGCCAGGGCAGCAAGGATAAGAGGAGCTGAGGTTACCCTTGTTTCAGGTCCTACAAATCTGCCTGGGCCTGTCGGGGTAGAGATGATTAATATCAGGACAGCAAAAGAGATGTCTGATGCTATTAAAAAAAAATTTACGGATTGCGATATATGTATTATGGCAGCCGCAGTTGGTGATTACAGATCGCAAAAGCAAAGTGAACAAAAAATAAAAAAAGACATGGATGTTTTAAACATTAATTTTGAAAAAAATCCCGATATTTTACTTGGACTTGGTAAACAAAAGGGGGATAAATTTCTTGTGGGGTTTGCAGCAGAGACTCAAGACCTGATAAAAAACGCCACTAAAAAATTATTCAAAAAAAATCTCAACATGATAGTGGCCAATGATGTTTCACGAACAGATGCCGGGTTTCAGACCAATACAAATCAGGTTCATATTCTTACAGAAAAAACCGCAATAAAACTTCCTCTGATGTCCAAATTCCGCGCAGCTCATGGGATATTGAACAGTATAAAGGCCATGAGAAATGAATGATAATGTTATTGAAGAATATCTTACAATAATAGATCAGACGAGAAGTATTCTTAATTCACAGGTATTATCAGGTATTACATACATCAATTATGTTTCATCACCCAATACAACGCCATCCAATAAAAAAGATGATCTTGATACTATAATAAGAGATGTTGAAAAATGTAAAAAATGCGCTTGGGGCAGCAAAAATCCCATCAGGATAGTTGGCATGGGCAAACCGGATTCGCGGCTTGTAATAGTTGGGACAATGCCTGAAACAGGAATAAATAAAGATTGCCATCCATTTGGCAAAGAGGCAGGCGATTTATTGAACAAGATGATAAAGGCCATTAATATTGAACAATCCATGGTTTATATCTGCAATATCCTAAAATGCAGCACCCCATTAAATAAAGAACCGTCTGTTGAAGAAATAACCGGGTGTAAAAATTTTCTAAAACGACAGATCGATATTATTGCCCCGGAATTTATACTTGCCATGGGCGATTATGCAGCAGATTTTTTTGTTAATGATACCAAGAAAGCTCATGTTAATGATTTAAGGGATCGTATTTTTCAATATAAAGATGCTCGTGTTATAATCACACACCATCCGGCTTTTTTAATAAGTTCTCCCGAATACAAAAAAGAAGCATGGGAAGACCTTAAGACCTTAAAAGGCATTATGGAAAGGTAGTGTTGTTAAAGGTAGTACTGTTAATGATAAAAAAAATCTATTTTTTAAAATTATTATCAATTGTGATTTTCATAATATTTAATTTTGCAGTTTTTCCTTGTG
>DAOWOC010000101.1 GCA_030642225.1 Deltaproteobacteria bacterium | reverse complement strand
TACGGTTTACAGTTATCGGTTTACGGTTGAAAAAACTGTGGACAGTGAACCGACAACCGTAAACAGTTACATAATTATTAATGTCTGAATGCCCGCTGTCCTGTAAAGAGCATTGCCACCTTTGGGACAGCGGTATTGCAGGCCTCTATAATCTCATAATCCCTCATCGAACCGCCAGGCTGAACAATTGATATCACCCCCTGACTGATACCAACATCCACTCCATCCCTGAACGGGAAAAAAGCATCTGAAATCATTGCCGAACCGGTTAATCCGGCTTTTTCCTTTTTAGTCTGCTCCTGCAATGCCTCAAGAAGTCCCTTATGCTTTTCGCCATTTGCAATCTGTAATTCCAGTTCCTTGTAAGCGATACCATACTCATTAAAACATAAGGCGTCCATATATTTTGTATAAGCCTTTTGCACAGCAATCTCGGCAACACCCACTCTGTCTTGTTCACCTGTACCAATCCCGACAGTTACACCATCCTTCACATATATGACTGAATTAGATGTAACGCCCTGTTCAATAGACCACCCAAAGAGCATATCATCTAATTCTTTTGTATCAGGCTCGCGCTCACACTGATATTTTTTCCCATTATTTTCTGCTGTGGCCGGCTGAAAATCATTAATATCAAGTATCCTGTTTACAGGTGACTGCTGAACGATCAGACCTCCATCAATAAGAGATTTAAAATCAACAAACCGCTTATTGCAATATTCCGAAAGCCTTTCAATCCTTGATATGCGGACAATACGCAGGTTGGCTCTTTTTTTAAGTATCTCAAGTGCACCTTCCTCAAAATCCGGGGCAGCTACAACCTCAAGATAATTCCGGCTAACCATTTCGGCTGTAATGCGATTCACCGGACGATTGGCAACAAGGCATCCGCCAAAGGCCGCAATCCTGTCTGCCATATCAGCCTTGTTATATGCATCATCAATGGAAATCCCTGTGGCCGCACCACAGGGATTATTATGTTTAAGTATAACGGCACACGGCTTTTTATCTAAAAATTTTATAATGTTAAGACCATTGTCCAGGTCGGTCATATTGGTCTTGCCCGGATGTTTTCCAGCCTGGAGCATATCATCTTCTGTAATGGCGCTGACCAGGCCGTTGCCAGGATCAATAAACCTGCAATCCCCAAGTATCAGATTGCCATTTACAAGTTGATACATGGCTGCCTCCTGGCCAGGATTTTCTCCATATCTCAACCCCTTTTCAATCACCTCTCCTTTTGATTTATCAACAATTTTCCATGTCCTTTTCCGATAAACCAATTTCTGATCCCCAAATGAAATTGTTATCTCCAAAGGAAAATGATCATCCATAACAGTGCGATAAGCCTTTTTTAAATCATCCATATCCAGCGGCTCCATATATTATTATTTTTTAAAATTATTATTGTCTGCTGCCCAGGATAAAGTCCCCTACCCTTAACTTTTCATTCGTCCTGAAGACCTGCCCCCCATGCCTGGCGACCATATCACATTTAATCATAAAGAGAAAAAATATATTACCGTCAGTCTCAGACAAGCTTTCAAAATTTCCCTGACCCTTACTTATAATAAGGTCAGCATTATAAAATTTTTTCCTCAACTCCTCTGGCCATTCCTGTACAATTGTCCCCGGCACTGCAACGCTGTTTGACACAACATCTGCCAAATCAGTGATCCCGACCATTTTTGCATCTTCCATAAGCACATCATTAATTATCGGGCCACCCCTTACGACAAAGGTAACCCTTTTCGCAATAGTCTCTATCAAAAGGCGATCAAAGACAATCTCACCCGCATTATCACCAAGATAGATAATATTTTCAGCATGTTCAAGCGCATTATAAAATTTTTTAAAATGCCAGATACCAAAAGGTTTATTTAAAGATTCCCCAAGGGTCTTTTTTACGTCAAAATCAGCAAGAGCGCCATAATCAATAATATTTCCTGCAATAGAAAATTTTAACGCAGTGACCAATGGATTTTCAGACTCATCAACTATTTTTTTAAGCCCGGGATAAAGGTCCAACGCCAATTGATTGCTCTCTTTTTTTATATCATAAAATGGATCATCGCATTTACAAAGACGATTTATAAGGGCATAGACCTGTCTGCTGTTCCACGGCGGTGACTTCTGCATCTCCATGCCGGGAATCATCCCGGCCAGCTCCAAAAAAGCCTGCTGCTGAGCTGCTTCATCCGCACCCGCCATTCTCATTGTCTTTAAAACCTGGCTGAAAAAACAAGGTATACAATCAAGTTCAGTCTTCATTTTTAATTAAACACCTGAAAAAAATTCTGCTATTATATAAAGTTATTGGGGCCAATAATCCAAAAATACTGTCTTGTCATATTTTGTCAAGTCTAATAAACGCTATAATTTCATAAGGACACACTTTGTTAAAATGCATGAGATGAGCATAGCCTTACATATAAAGGATATTGTAATTGATTCCATACCCAGTGACCAGACAGGGGTAAAGGTCGAGACGATCAACCTTAAAATCGGCAAGCTGACAGCAGTTGTGCCCAAAAGCCTCAAATTCTGTTTTGATATTATCAGCCGTGACACGCCTTTTAATGGGGCAATATTGAATATAGAGGAACCGCCTCTAATTCTTTTCTGTAATGACTGTAATAAAGAATCAACAATCATCAAACCGCCATTTACATGTAAAAATTGTAAAAGCAGCAATATTGAATTTCTTTCGGGCAGGGAATTGCTTGTAGTTTCAATTGAGGTATCTCAACCATAAAAATATATAAATTCTCAATAATCATGGGATAATATGCAAAAGGAGTAAAAAATGGAGATCAAGGTTGTAAGAGACATTTTAGATGTAAATAATAGTATTGCTGAAGAAAACCGCAAATTTTTCTCTGCAAAAGGCGTCTTCGTATTAAATCTCATGAGTTCACCTGGCTCCGGAAAGACCGCCACACTTGAAAAAACCCTGGTCAGGATTAATAATAAGATACCTGCGGCAGTTATTGTTGGTGATATATGCACTACCAATGACGCTGAACGGCTCTTAAAAACCAGCACGCCCGTTGTACAAATCAACACGGACAATTTTGGTGGTGAATGTCACCTTGCTGCTCATGTAATTCGAAAAGCGGCTGATGATCTTGATCTTGATTCTATAAAACTTTTAATTATTGAAAATATCGGCAATCTGGTTTGTCCCGCAGAATTCGACATTGGAGAGGATATGCGGGGGGTGGTATTGAGCGTGACAGAAGGTGAGGACAAACCACTTAAATATCCCCTTATGTTCAGGGTATGTGATTTCGCACTCTTAAATAAAATCGATCTTTTGCCTTATCTTGATTTTGATAAGGACAAGGCAATTGACAATATCCACGCAGTCCATCCTGAAATGCCTGTTTTTGAGATATCAGCAAGCAAAGGACTTGGATTTGATGACTGGATTGAATGGCTTTGCACAATGGTTGAAAATAAATTTACAGACTAAGATATTATAAATACTAAAATATCTCAGCAGAATAAATATATATATCAGTTGCTTTGTCTTTCCACGCATCTTTTGGCATGCCGGCCTTAAGACATGTCTGTTCAAGAAAGGTTTCCCTGTCCCATCCATACTCAGTGGCAACCTGGGGTAAAAGAATGCCTGAATAATCACCGCGCTTCATGTAAAGGCCATGGATACCCACCTTGATCTCATCAATCGATTTAATAAGCTTTAAGGGCGTCAGCACTGAAATTTCCAGATCAATGGTATTTAGATCATCAGCTGAAAGTGGCGGGAACCTTGGATCCTCAAAGGCAGCTGCCTTTGCCATCATTTCAATGGTTACGGCAAGTGGACCATGAGCCGTTATATGGCCGATACATCCCCTTAATCTTCCATCCTTATGCAGTGTTACAAAAGCGCCGCGTGATTCTTTCAGCACAGGGGTAAGAGATGATTTATCCCATGTCTCATCATATCCAAAATGAGATTTAATAGATTCAAGTGCAATCCTGCGCAAAAGTCTTTTTTCATCTTCTGTAAGTCCCATCTTTACACCAACCTTTAAAATAATATTTGTAACTGTTTACGGTTGAAAAACAGTTTACGGTTTACGGTTGAAAAAAGGCAGCGGCCATATAACCAACCACCCTGCCCAGGTCACCTGTAACATCACCTGAATTGGCATATTTAAGCACCCTGCCTTGAGTAGCCCCAAGTCTTTCAGCCAGGAGCATGGCAGTAATCACCGGGCCTGCTCCGCATGCCTCACAAGACCTTGCACGGATGTTATGCCCCAGACCTTTGGTATCAAATGAATCTACCATATCCAAAATCACATTATCAAGCTGCATGGCCTCTTCATATGAATGAAAATGAGAAAGGTCAGAGCTTGCCACAATCAATATAGACTTATCATGGATAAGCTCCCATAGAATATTTGCAAGCCATGCGCATGTTGATGGCTTTTGGTTCCCCATAATCAGGGGGACAAGTTTAAATTCAGGCATTACAACCTGTATAAACGGCAGCTGAATTTCAAGGGAATGTTCTCTTAAATGAGCATCAGGGATATATTTAATATTTTCATCCTTTTGTTTTAAGGCTGAGACAAGGGAATCATCCAAAGGGACAAGGCCAAGAGGTGTCATGTAACCGCCCCTGTCATATACTGAAACACCTTCAAAACTCACATGATGACTTGGAGCAAGCACAATCACTGTTTTAAATGGGTTTTTATAAAGGAGTTTATATGCATAGGCAGCAACCTGGCCGGAATACATATATCCTGCATGTGGAGAGACCAATGAAATGAGTTGGCCTTTAATATTAAAATCAGGAACCCTTTGAAAATAATCAAGTATCTGCTGACGTAATTTTGCTGCATCCCCGGGATACCATGAACCGGCTATTACAGATTCACGAATTTTTTCATCATACATTATTTAATCTCCCTGATAAAAAAAATCTGATTAATAAAATATTAAAAAAATTGCGTCAAAATAATTTTATCTGTATAATTGATTTGAAAATCATAAAAAACATTACTTTTTCATTATCCTTTATTTGGCGTTCATTCAAGTATAAAAACAGGTTTTAGATTATTTTTTTATGGTGCGTATGGCATGTGTGGTTTGAGCATGGGCAACCTTTTTCCCTGTTACAGAATAAATATCTGCCTGAAGAATAACTGTTTTACTTCCCTGATGAACAATTGATCCTTTGGCAGTCAACAGGCCGGGTTGAACAGGACTCAAATAATTTACAATAAGATTTTGAGTAACAAGGTATTCATTTTCTTTAAG
>DAOWOC010000373.1 GCA_030642225.1 Deltaproteobacteria bacterium | reverse complement strand
TGTATCACTTTTTCGAGAGCTGATAATATCTTCTGTCTAAATTCTTCAGTACATTATACTCTAATGCAGTTTATAAAATTTGTTAAATCGATTTACTTCAGGGTTTTCCATGGTATACTCCTTTTTAATTATGGTATCCGATATTGGACACAGTGAGAAGTTATACACTATTTTGAGTTTTGCTCCCGCGAAGCGGCTTGGTCCGACAAAGCGCTTGAGAAGGACTGGGCAAAGCCGTGCTATTAAGGAAAAATATAATTGAAATATAAATACTGGATTATCGGTTATGGCAAATTCGGTTCTATTTCATTAAAAAGGATCGGCGCTGCAAAAGACAAGATTCTAATTGTTGACACTGATATATCAGACAATGATCCGGTCCGAACATCCGGGGTTTCAATTGTAAATGCCAAAGGCGCTGAATATCTGCTGAAAAATATGAAAGAAAACGGCCCCCTGCCGGATTTTATTATCCCTGCTGTACCAATTCATCTTGCCATGCATTGGATTCTATTAAGGATAAAAAAAAAAGGAAAGGTCGATATTTTAAGTGTGCCTGAAACAATTGTCTCCATGCTGCCGAATCCAATAACAGGCAATGACAATGCAATATTCACGAGTCATGCCACATGGAGGTGTCCGGATAACTGTGCCGAACCGGCTGACATATGCATCCATACCGGCCTGGCAAGACCAAAAAATCTGTTTGAAATAATAGAGGGCATTACAGCCCCGGGAATAGAAACAGTTGTTATCAGGAGCCGTCAGCTTGCCCCGGGGGTCGGGGGATACAAACCCGGGACATTATTTGAATCACTCAATCGTGTTTTAAGTCATCCAGGTTCTTATCTTATTGCAACAGCCTGCAGGTGCCATGGTGTTATCCATTTACTGAAATGGGAATAGAATCATTTTTACTTATTTATTAAATTTGTAAGCATATAGAAGTTGAATAACATCTTTATTTAACGTATTATTGTTTTATGTGTATTTTTTATAAACCATTTAAGGAGTGTTTCCTTATAACAAAAACAGGCTATACGTCCTTATGTTTTTTTATTATTCAATCCCTGATAAAATCTTGAGGTGAAAAATCCAATGAAACTATATTCCATGGAAGTGGGGATGTTGCAGACTAACTGTTATATCCTTGGAGATGAAGAATCCAAAGACGCTGTTGTAATTGATCCTGGCGGTAATGCTGACGAGATAAGCAAGGTGCTTAAGCAGGATAATTTTAAGTTAAAATATGTTATCCTAACACATGCCCATTTTGACCATTGCCTTGATGTCGGTCCGCTTATTTCTGCAAACGGCGGGAAAGTATTAATGCACAAGGATGAAATGCCGCTTCTTAACGATACATTTTCAGGCGGCAACATGCTCAATAGCCAGGGCATTACTCCTTTTGAGATTGATGAATTCATTAAAGAGGGAGATACCGTGACAATCGGCAAAATAAAACTTGATGTCCTTGATACACCGGGACATTCATTAGGGCATATATCCTTATTATTTCGCGAGGCTGATTCTGTTTTTGTTGGAGATACCCTTTTTGCC
>DAOWOC010000051.1 GCA_030642225.1 Deltaproteobacteria bacterium | reverse complement strand
GTTTCGCGTATTGATGAATTACCTAAACTGACTTTAATAAAACCTGTTAATAAATGAAAAGTAAAAGAAATATCCCGTCAGAAATGGCTGAAAAGGCTGTTATTGAGCCTCGAATCGGAAGTAATGAAACCCGGATAGCTGATTGGGCAATTATTGCCATGACTATTATGGATGTAAAATCCTGTTTGCATTCCCTGGGGAAAAAAGGCAAAGGCCGGTTTTTTTATAATTCCAGTTTATATCTTGAGGCATCAGGCAGTAAGCTGCCTTCTGTGGCAGGCCCTTTTCTCGGCGCTCCTCATGCTGTTCTTGCCATGGAAAAACTTATTGCCCTTGGCGCAAAAAAAATTTTATCATTTGGGCTTTGTGGCGCATTGCAGCCGGATATTGAAATCGGAGATTTAATTATACCAGAATTTGCAATTTCAGAAGAAGGCGTTTCTCAACACTATCCATTATCAGGCATTAAACCTGAAATTTTAAAAGTATTTGAAGACACAGCATTGGAATTATTAACTCCTTTACGCATAAAACTGCACAGGGGAGGTGTCTGGACAACGGATGCCCCATTCAGGGAAACCCCTGGAAAGGTCAGGGACTTTCAGAAAAAGGGAATATTGGCTGTTGACATGGAATTTTCCGCCCTTTTAAATGTTGCTGCATTTAGAGGCGTTGATATTTTATCGGTTATGGTGGTATCGGATCTTTTGCATGATTGTAAATGGCATCATGGTTTTAAAGAAAAAATTTTATATGCAAATCATGAGAAATATATAACAGCTATCATGCAAAACTGGCCATGGAAATCATGAACAAAGAAATAACTGTAAAACAAGCCCGAAACAGGGCAACACAATTAATTAAAGAGATCAATCATCATAATTATTTTTATTATAGCCTTGATAATCCGGTTATAAGCGATAATGAATATGATATACTTTTTAAAGAATTAAAGGATATTGAGTCTCAATTTTTAGAATTAATATCACCTGATTCACCTACTCAAAGGATAGGCGCAGCCCCTCTTAAGGCCTTTGGCACAATAATTCATAAAGAACCGATGCTTAGTCTTGATAACTGTATGACAGACGAAGACCTGCGCTCTTTTGTCGTAAGGGTTAAAAAGGCGCTTAATGGTCTGGATATCTGTTCATTCATTGTTGAACCTAAGATGGACGGCCTTGCAGTTGAACTTAATTATCAAAACGGTGCTTTTATTAATGGTTCTACCCGGGGTGATGGGGTAACTGGTGAAGATATTACCATGAATCTCAGAACCATTTATGCAATACCGCTTTTAATACCTGTTGAAAATGTTAAATCCATGCCTGGGCCTCCCATGACCCTTGATGTCAGGGGAGAGGTTTATATACCGATCAGGACCTTTGAAAAGATTAATAAGCAACGGGTCAAAGACGGGTTTGATGCCTTTGCGAATCCAAGAAATACGGCTGCAGGTTCATTACGTCAATTGGACCCTGAAATTACGGCAAGACGCGGTCTTAATTTTGTATGTTACGGGATTGCAAATTCAAAAAGTCTCGGGCTTGAGACTCAGTGGGATGTAATGCAGTTATTAAAGACATGGGGGCTTCCTGTTAATCCTCTTTCTGCTATATGTAAAGATATTGATGAAATTATAGAATATTATAATGAAATATCATCCATACGCAATGAACTGGATTATGAAATAGATGGTATTGTTATTAAGCTAAATTCACTTGAGGCTCAGTCAATATCAGGCACAACCTCACGTGCCCCGAGATGGGCACTGGCTTATAAGTTTCCTCCTGCCAGGGTGTTTACAAAAATAAATAAAATTGTCGTACAGGTCGGCAGAACAGGGATTTTAACGCCAATAGCAGAAATGGAGCCCGTGGAAGTAGGGGGAGTTATTGTTAAAAGGGCAACACTCCATAATTATGATGAGGTTATGCGTAAGGATATAAGACAGGGTGATACTGTAATTGTTCAACGGGCTGGAGATGTTATCCCGGCGATTGTAGGACCTGTTTTAGAAAAACGTCCGGTCAATACCATTATCTTTAAAATGCCTGGATCATGTCCTGTTTGCGGCGCAGGCATTGTCAGAGAAGCAGGCGAGGCAGCTCATCGTTGTAACAACCCTGCGTGCCCGGCCCAGCTTAAAGAGTCATTGAAACATTTTGTCTCAAGAAAGGCCATGAATATAGATGGGATAGGAGAGGCGGTTATTGATCAGCTTATAGAAAAAAATATCATAAAAGATCCATCAGACCTTTACCATCTTGATTCTGAAAAACTTTTAGGCCTGGAGAGAATGGGTGAAAAGTCTGTTGAAAATTTAATGAATGCCATAGAAAAAAGCAGACATGTTAATGCTCACTCTTTTTTATTTGCACTTGGAATAAGGCATCTTGGGGAAAAAGGTGCGCGACTGTTAATAGAAAAGTTTTATGATTTTAATAAGATCAGAACCGCATCATTTGATACATTAATGAAGATTGACGGCATAGGGCCTGAGATAGCCGGATCTGTTGTTGATTTTTTTTCAGCCAGGGACAATATAAGGATGGTTGACACTTTTTTATCCTCTGGTATCAATCTTTTATATCCTTATAGCGCGGTAAAAAATAAAAATTCATTGTCAGGCATGAAGGTTGTTTTAACAGGTACGCTTACAAATATGGCAAGACAAGATGCAAAAGAGATTATCCTGAATTTGGGTGGTGAAATAATGAATAGTGTCAGCAAAAATACCGATATTGTTATTTATGGTCAAAATTCTGGTTCAAAATTGAAAAAAGCACGGGATTTGGGTATCCGTTTAATGGATGAGAATGAGTTCTTTGATATGGCCGGGGCAGAAAATTTATGAGGGAATTTGATTTTATTGAATTAATTTCAAAGAAAATTCCTTTAGTATCTAAAAATATTATCAAGGGGATAGGTGATGATGCCTCTGTGTTTTTTATGCAGGATGATAAATGCTGTCTCATTACAACTGATATCCTTGTTGAAGACGTTCATTTTAAACAGGAATATTTTACCCCGTATAAGCTCGGATTAAAGGCAGTGGCTGTTAATGTGAGTGACATGGCGGCCATGGGCGGCATGCCTGATCATTTTTATGTATCCATGGCTATTCCAAAATCAATGCAGGATGAATATATTCTGGAATTATATGATGGCATTATGCATGCCGCCTCTGATTTTTCATGCAGTATCCTTGGAGGCGATACCACATCGTCACCTGGTCCGCTTTTTATTAATATTACCTTGATCGGGTATGCTAAACAAGAGGATATTGTTTTCAGACATACGGCAGGATCGGGTGATATAATTCTTGTCACCGGTAATCTCGGTGACTCGGCTGCGGGACTTTATCTGCTTAATCGCAAAAAAACATATACGGAAAATGAGGATTATTATTCTTATCTCATAGATAAACATATCTCCCCAATACCATGTATTGATGAGGGCCAATGGCTTGCTGGAAAAAAGGTTAGCTCCATGATTGATGTAAGTGACGGGTTGTCATCTGATCTAACTCACATATGTAAGCAAAGCGGGGTTGGCGCTGTTATCAGGACAGAGCATATCCCTTTATCTTCCCATCTTGGTAAAATGGCAGGGCATTATAAATTGAATCCCATGGAATTGGCGCTTAATGGCGGTGAGGATTATCAATTACTCTTTACTGTTGCAGAAGACAGGTGTGAATTATTGTGCATGGAATTTGAAAAAGAATTTAAAAGGTCTCTTTATCCAATCGGGAGGATAATAAAAGACACTGGAATTTTTCTGCAATCAGGTTCTGATATAACCCCATTAAAAAAAGGGGGTTGGGATCATTTTTCGACGAGTTTAACAGTTAAAAGTTGATCCCGTTGCCTAATATCTTGTAAATAAACTGTTCAAAAAAACTTTTTCCGATTTGCAGTACAAATATGGCTAACAGAGGAGAGAAATCTATGCCTCCGAGATTAGGTATAATTTTTTGAAATGGTCTTAAAACCGGTTCGCTTAAGGCATGAACAGCTTGAACAATTGGATTATATGGATCCGGGCTGATCCATGACATTAATGCGTTTATAATTATTAAAATCATAAAAAAACCGAATAGAGATGTAATGCCGAGTAATGTCAAAAGTATTGACAGTTTGAATGTCATCCCCTGATTAAATACAATATTTTCTGTTGCCATGATCTTCAAATTTAAAAGAAAGAAGGTAAGAAGACAATAACCTGAGATTATAATAATAAGAGAAGACCATTTTTTATTTGAATGTGACAGCTTAAGCCGCGCACTTATCCTGGAGACAGGCGCAATAATGTTTGTTGCTATTTGAAATATATTGCCATAACCTGTTTGACAGAAATACATCATAATAAAAACAACAAGGTAAATTTTGTAAAGAAGTAAGGAAAATGTCAGTGCACTCTCAATTTGTCCCGGGATGAATCCAATATGTGTAACGAGGGTAGTAATTATCCCCCTGATAATAAGCAATGCTGATATGAGTAATATGATCGCACGGGTTATGGATGGCACAAAATCAAGTAAGGGTTTGATGAGCGGATCAGTTACGCGATACAGGATATTCAGAAGCGGATCCTGATATATGGATGTCCTTAAAAATAATCTTATAAAGAGAATTACCATTAAAAAACCAATAATTGATTGAAAAAGTTCTATAAAAAACATTATTCCTCCACAAATAAATCAAATTTAGTTATTTGTTATAAATAAATTCAAGAAATTGCACTGCAAACCTTTAAAAAATCATTAACCCACCAGAAAATATCGTATTTTTTTATTGAATAAAGCAATTTTTTCATGCGTAATGTTTTTTCTTCTTTTGACATCTTAAACGCTCGATAAATAGCAAGTGCGATTCCCTCTTCATCATAAGGATTAACTAACAGCGCTCCTTTATAAAATTGTCTTGCAGCGCCTGCGAATTCACTCAATATAAGAACCCCGTCCACATCGTTGTGACATGCGCAATACTCCTTGGCAATCAGGTTCATACCATCTTTTAATGGGGTAACAAGAGCAATATCGGAAATTTTGTAATAAGCAATAAGTTCTATTTGCGTTAAATTTCTATAATAATAATGGATCGGAATCCATCCTGATCTGGTAAAACGTCCGTTTATCTCTCCTACCAGGCCATCAATTTCTTTTTTTAGCGTTATATATTCAGGGATATTATCCCTGCTTGGTACTACAATCTGAGTAAAGGTTATTTTTCCTCTCATCTCAGGATAGGTTGTAAGAGCGTTTTCAAAGGCTTTAAGTCTGTAAGGAATGCCCTTGGTATAATCAAGCCGGTCTATCCCAAGTATAAGACACTGGTCTGTAAAATTATCTTTAAGCAGTGCGCATTGTTGCACTACTTCCTTGCTTCTGCTCTGTTTTTTAAAATATTTGTAATCTATTGAGATGGGAAAACTTCCGATTGATACTTTTTTCTTTTTTGTTATGGCTTGATAGATCTTCCCTTTTTTTGTGATTTTTACATCCCTTGATAAAATCTTAATACATTGTATGAAATTATTTCTGTCTCTTCTTGTCTGGAAGCCGAGAAGATCATAATATAATAAGGCCTCAAGGATCTGCAACCTGTATGGAAGCTTGAAAAAAATATCCTGTGATGGAAAAGGTGTATGAAAAAAAAAGCCGATTTTTCCATTATAACCCAAATTTCTCATTTCATATGCAACAAGCATTAGGTGATAGTCATGGACCCAGATATAGTCGCCCATGTTTGCATTTTTTATAATAACTTCAGCAAATTTTCGATTTACATTCTGATATGTCTTCCAATAATGGGGGTCAAAGTTACACCTTGCCTGCAAATCATGAAAAAGTGGCCATATAATCTCATTTGAAAAACCATAATAAAAATCATTTATTTCATTTTCGGTAAGTAATACTGGTTTTAGTTGATAACATATTTTATGCTTGGTTTTTAAGAGCAATTCATTGAACTTATCTTCATTAAGCATTTCCTTTGATATCCCGGGCCAGCCTATCCAGCACCCGCCTTTTTTGTTTAAAGCCGGTTCAATAGCTGTCACAAGACCGCCGGTGCTGGTTTTAAGATAGTATTGTCCATGATTTTTTTCTGTAACAACTGGAAGTCTGTTTGAGACTATTATTAATTTATTGTCTGATCCTGGCATTTATTTCCCTTTAACTAGTTTATTTTAGTGTACAAGTGATCCTGCATACCTTGTAAAAGTCCAAGCATAAGAGTTAAATATTCCCGTAGATGACGTGTCAGTAAAAAATTTTCCCTGACAAATTGTCTCCCTGTAAGCCCCAATTTTTTTATTTTAGCCGGATTATGGAGCATCTCACGAATTCTAAGAGCAGCTCCTTCATGGGTCTCAACAAGATAGCCTGTATGATGGTTATAAACCTGAAGCCTGATGCCGCCGACATTGCCTCCAATTACCGGCTTTTTTTTCCACAGGGCCTCGGTTACAGTCAGACCAAAACCTTCCTTGATTGATTTTTGTATAACAATTACCGAGGCTCTCTGCAAAGCATTGATTTCCCTGTGAGCATCTGAAGGTAAAAGCAATATATGGATATTTGAATTTTCAGCTGCAGATTCTTTTACTTCTTCCAGTACTGCCATGCCTTCAGGGTCGTCAGTAGCACCTCCTCCGGCAAGGACAAGCCTGGCATCCACTGCCTTGTTTAATAATTTAAATGCTTCAATTACGCCAAGGGGATCCTTGAAACGGTCAAAGCGTGAAATTTGTGTAAGGATAGGGACATCGCGCGGTATATTATATTTTTTTAGGGTTTTATCAATTTCATCGCTTGAAAGCTCACAATTTTTATTGCTAAGGGGATCAATGCTCGGCGCTATAATATATTGAGGGTGTGGAAGTTGTTTTGCAAAATC
>DAOWOC010000165.1 GCA_030642225.1 Deltaproteobacteria bacterium | reverse complement strand
ATTGTTTTTGGGAGGATTGATAGCTCTCACTATCCCATACGTGACGTTGGCAGGAGAAGACGCACCTACTATCCTGACAAATGCCGAGGCTATCAAAAATGTTCAGATTCATGCGGATTATGTATGGACACTAATTGCTGCCGCGCTTGTATTTTTTATGCAGGCCGGTTTTGCAATGGTTGAGACCGGTTTTACCAGGGCAAAAAATGCTGTAAATATTATAATGAAAAATCTCATGGATTTTTCCATGGGCACGCTTGCATTCTGGGCAATTGGTTTTGGGATCATGTTTGGTACAACACAGACAGGCTGGTTCGGGACAACGTCATTTTTTTTAAGTGATTTTTCTCCTGGCAGCGATCCATGGGTGCTGGCCTTCTGGATGTTTCAGGTTGTTTTTGCAGCGACAGCGGTTACGATTGTTTCAGGTGCCATGGCAGAGCGGACAAAGTTTACAGGTTATCTTGTTTACAGTATTTTTCTATGCGCCTTTCTTTATCCCATATTTGGAAGCTGGGCATGGGGTTCGCTTTACAAGGGCGCTGGCTGGCTTGAAAATTTTGGTTTTATTGATTTTGCCGGTTCCACCGTTGTTCATTCCGTCGGTGGCTGGGCAGCCCTTGCCGGAGCCATAGTACTTGGCCCAAGGATTGGCAAATATTCCAAGACAGGTAAGGTAATGGCGATTCCGGGACACAATCTGACAATTGCAGGGCTCGGCGTTTTTATCCTCTGGATTGGCTGGTTTGGTTTTAATCCTGGCTCCACAACTGCTGCAAATACAGACATTGCCATGATTTTTGTAAACACAAATCTTTCAGCTGCTGCAGGTGCAGTGTTTGCTATGATTACATCATGGATAATCTTTAAAAAACCTGATGTAGGTATGAGTTTAAACGGGGCATTGGCCGGTCTTGTTGCGATTACGGCTGCATGCGCCAATGTTACTCCTTCAAGTTCCATTATAATTGGCGCTGTTTCCGGTATAATTGTTGTGCTCTCTGTAATATTTTTTGATCGTATTAAGGTTGATGATCCGGTCGGCGCGATCTCAGTCCATGGAGTAAACGGGGCATGGGGGACACTTGCAGCTGGAATTTTTAATATTGGCGGTACATCGCTTACTATTATAGGTGTGCAGGTTTTAGGTATTGTCGCAGCCTTTATATGGGCATTCGGAGTCGCATTTATACTTTTTAAGGTTATTGATAAAACTATCGGACTGAGAGTTTCTGCCGAAGAAGAGGCTAAGGGGCTTGATCTTGGTGAACACGGGGCAAATGCATATCCTGACTTTCAGATTACAAGCCATATGTAACTGATTTTTAATTTCAAATTAATTTAAAGAAAAATTGGAGAATATAATGAAAAAGATGTTAACAATAAAAAGAAATCTGTTTTTAAACCTGTTTATTTTAATAATAATAGCTGGTTTAAACCTGCCATTTAACGCCATGGCAAGTGGCCCTGAGGCTGATTTATCAGTTGGTATTTTAAGCAAGTATGTCTGGAGGGGGCAGGAATTAAGCCGACACAGCGTTGTTTTTGAACCGTCAATGACAGTAAGTTACAAAGGATTTTCCGCAAACATGTGGTCAAATCTGGACAGGGATCCTTATAATTCCGTTGCCAATGATCCTTCCAGTTTAAATGAAACAGACCCTACATTAAGTTATGGCACTGATTTAGGTCCGGTCGGCATTGAAGCCGGTTATATTTATTATGGTCTTGACGGGGCTGATGATTCACAGGAATTTTATATAAGCCTCGGGGCCGACATCCTGCTTTCCCCATCTGTAACTGTTTATAAAGATACAGATACATATAATGCCTGGTATGTGCTCGCAGGCATATCATATTCATTTGAATTTACGGATTTTATGTCCCTTGATCTCGCAAGTTCGGTCAGTTATTTAAGGAGCTGTGATAAAAATGATTATCCTGAGGTTGATGGTAATGGTAATGCCATAAATGATAAATTTAATAATTTTCATGATGGGACTGTTTCTGTGGGCATGACATTTACGTTTGCTGAATTTTATACTATTGCCCCAAGTGTTTCATATGTTTTCCCTTTATCAACCGATGCCAGAAATCAGATGGAATCAACAAGTTATACTGGTAAAGACAATCATTTTGTTTATGGAGGGGTAACGCTCAGTATGGCATTTTAAGCATATTTTGAATTACAAACTGATTTGCAATTTTCAGGCGGACATTTTATGTTCGCCTGAAGCAGTTTAATAATCAGTTTGTTTGAAATATAATAGGAGCCTGTCCGAGAATAGCAATTTTTTCTCAAAGTCCAAGGATAGTTGCTGTAAACATTGCAATTGAAACGGCCCCGTTTATTGTAAAAAAAGCAAGATCAATGCGTTTCATGTTGTCCGGCGATATAACTCTGTGCTCTATAAAAAGGAATATGCCTACAAGGAACATAACTATAAAATAACCGGCGTCCAACTCCCCGATTATCCCTACAAGCAGAAAGATGCAGAAGGTTATAAAATGGAATATGGCAGAGATATTAAATGCCTTTTTTTTCCCCAATAAGGCAGGTATTGATTTTAAACCTTCGGTGCGGTCAAAATCCACATCCTGGCACGCGTAAAGGATATCAAAACCAGCTATCCAAAAGAGTATGCCGATAGATAAAAGAATCGATAGAAATGAGATTGAACCGGTAATTGCCACCCATCCTCCAAAAGGCGCAAGACCTATTGCAAGGCCTAAAAAAAGATGACAAAGTGGTGTAAAACGTTTTGTATATGAATATAAAAGCACAATAGCAAGCGCTATCGGTGAAAGTATAAAACAGAGGGTGTTTAGCATATAGGCTGCAAAACAGAATAAAATGGATGATATTATTATAAATAAAATAATTTCTCTGATTTTTATCCGGCCTTTGGGAAGCGCCCTTGAACTTGTCCTGGGGTTTTTTGCATCAAATTTAAGATCAGCAAAACGGTTAAAGGCCATTGCAGCACTTCTTGCCCCGGCCATCGCAATAATAATCCATGTAAATTTATACCAGCCCGGCCAGCCGCGAGCAGCAAGCCATGTCCCCATAAGGGCAAAAGGAAGTGCAAATACAGTATGCTCAAACTTGATCATCTCTAAGATTGTAAGTATTCTTTTCATGAATCCAATCAGTCGCAATTATTATTAAATATCGGACAAATCGTAATAAGACCTTCGCCAGGCAAGGAACGAAGGTCTTATTATGTGAAGTTTATTTAAAATCGTTATTATTTATTTTACGGTTTTATCCTTTATCCTATAGGGATTTATAGTAAGCACCGGAATAGATGAAGTTTTAATGACCCGTTCAGTCACGCTTCCAAGGAGTATTTTTTCAAGACCTTTTCGTCCATGTGTACTGATTGCAATCATATCTATATCATGATCCTTAGCATAATTAACTATCTCCTCAGCTGCATCCCCCTTTACAATACTTGTTTTAATCTTTGAATAATTTTTTAAACTTTCTTTAATAAAATCATCCATTTTGTGTTTTGCCCCATCCATTATTTCCTGCTCAATATTTTCGATTGATGTGTTGGGCACATACATATATGCAAAATGTTCAAGAACGCGTGTTACAAATAGAATATGTATTTCTGCATCAAATTTTTCCGCTATAAGCAGAACATGCGGAACAATTTTTTGTGAAGTTTTTGAAAAATCTACAGGGAAAAGAATTTTTTTAATGTCCACCATGCTTTGTACCTCCTGAGTAAAAGGTTAATTATAAATGTTAAATTTATAAAAAAAATAAAACAAATGGTTTTTACCGGTTATCATTAATTAAGACTGATCAAACAAGATCAATACGTAATTTAAACAAATGATTCTCAAAACCTATTTTTATTATAAAACCTATTTTTTTGCCTAATGCAAGCATGTTTTTATTTTCAGGCAATACATTTAACAGCAATGAGACACCATATTCAATAAATTAAGCTCTAATCATATCACTTTCTTTCTGCTTATAGTGCAGCGCAGATAAATTAATACAAATAAAGATGGTTATTGCATATCTATCTTTATATCTGTTGTCCAAAATTCATCCTCAATCTT
>DAOWOC010000135.1 GCA_030642225.1 Deltaproteobacteria bacterium | reverse complement strand
TGTGCAGATAATTTTAAGTTTGCCAATGCCATCTAATAAATTATTAATTTTTATAAGCTGATTTATCGCAGTTTCCCATTCAACACTATGTAGCCTGATTGAAAGTGTTTCAGCGGAATTATAAAGCCGTTTTAAATGTTCGGTTAAGTATAATGGATATCCATCCTGACATCTGATTGTTTCAAAGAGTCCGATGCCGTATTGAAATCCTTTGTTTTCCGATAAAATAATCGGGTTTTTAGATGGCTTGAGAATACCGTTTACAGAAATATGGGTCATTTTGTTATCTCCTCTTTACTAAGAACCTGAAAAAAAGTTTTACCTTTATGCAGGGTTTCAAGGTATTCCATTTCAGGTTTGGAATCATATACTATCCCGCCTCCGACATTGAAATAGAGCATGTTTTTATAAATAGTTGCGCTCCTGATAGCAACATTCATATCCATGGTGTCAAAAAGGCTTATATAACCTATTGAGCCTGTGTAAACACCGCGGGCAGTATTTTCAATTTCAGTTATGATTTCCATGGAGCGAATTTTGGGACATCCTGTTATGGATCCCGCGGGAAATGAGGCCTTAAAAATATCTATTGAATCGGTTCCAGGTCTTAACTCCCCACTGACAACTGAAACAAGATGAAATACATTTGTATATGATTCAAGTATTTTATGTTTTACAACCTTAACTGTATGCGGCAGGCATATTTTACTTAGGTCATTTCTCATAAGATCAACGATCATTGAAAGTTCAGCATCGTCCTTGGGACTATGGTTTAAAATCTTTGCGTTCAGTTTGTCATCTTCAGGAGACTTTCCCCTTGGCATTGTCCCCTTGATTGGTCTTGTTTCTATATAATTTCCATTTTGGTATATAAAACGTTCAGGTGATGTTGAAATTATAGAATGGTCAGGAGTATGAATAAAGGCATAAAATGGCGCTGGATTGAGTTTGAAGAGTTTTGTAAATATTAAAAAAGGATCGCCCTCCAATGAACAGGAAAACATCTGTGAAATATTTACCTGATAGATATCGCCTTGAAGTATGTGATCTTTAGCCTTATTGATCGCCTTTATGTAGGCTGATTTACGAAAATTTTTTTTAAGATTTTTTATTAATGGATCTGTCTGACTGGCATAAGAGTGAACCATAGTATCAAATAAATTAATATTATCAGGCAGGTCAGAAATTTTACCGCAAGATGTCCTTATCTTAATGGAAAAATCTTTTTTTAAAAGAGAGTCCCTTATAAAAATATAAGAAGGGAATATAAGATAAAAAGCAGGGGTCTGATGGAGATCATATCTAACCTCGGGCAATTTCTCAATAGATTTTCCAAGTTCGTATGAAAAAAATCCCATTGCCCCGCATATAAAAGGAATATCTTTATTTTTTACAGAGAGTTTGCAGGATGATTTTTTAAGTTTATTTAAAATTTTTTTAAGTATTTCAAGCGGATTCCCATGGATTGATGATTCATTTTTTTGGGTTATGATTTTAACTGAATCTGAAAAACCATGAAGAACCAGAAAAGGCGCCCAGCCTATAATATTGAATCTGGAGCAGTCACCGGGCAGGCCACTTAATAAAAAGACAGTATCAGGATATTGGCATATTGGACGGGCGAGAGAAATAATGTCTTTATTGAGCAATCCGGATGTTTCATTTATCTCAATATCATTGATTGATATATTTTGATCAAAATAATTCATATAAAATTCAGAAAGTTATTCATTATGGCATTGCCCTGATCTGTCATAAATGATTCAGGGTGAAATTGCAATCCCCAAACCGGTTGATTCTTATGTGATAAAGACATCGGGACATTATCATCTGCCCATGCATTAACAGTAAGACAGCCCGGTATGTTTGTTACCATAAGAGAATGGTAACGTGCTACATGAATTGGTGAGATGATGCCTTTTAACAGGCCGTCACCATTGTGAGTAATAATGCTTGTCTTGCCATGGACAGGTAAAGGTGCATGGCATGTTAACCCTCCAAGAGCCTGGTTTATGCATTGCATTCCAAGGCATATGCCGAGCAAAGGGATCTTTCCTGTTATCCTGTTTATTATATCAATGGAGTTGCCACTGTTAAAAGGATTGCCTGGGCCTGGGGAGATTACAATGCCGTCAGGGTTAATGGCCATACAATCAGCCGCAGTTATATGGTCATTTCTGAATGTTGTAACAGATGCCCCAAGTTCTTCAAATAGCAGGACAAGATTATATGTAAAAGAGTCATAGTTATCAATCATGACAATTTTTTTTGTATTTTTCAAGATGGATAAATCCGGCTGTAACTCTCATTATGTATAAATAAAATTTAAAAAGCCATCCATGGAAAAAGGATGGCTTTGGAATATCTGTTTATAAAATTACTCTGTTCATTATTTCATTGCATGACAGTCCTTACATGATGTAGGGGCCTTGCCACCCTCTTTTTTATTCTTTTTATGACATTTTTTGCAATTATTGTGAAAAGCCGTTGCAAAATGTTTCATTTTTGCATCCGGCCCCATTTCTTTTAATTCTTTTCTTGAGACGGTAAGGTCATGGCATTCTGAACATTTCTGAACTGCATCACCTTTTTTCCATATATTTTTACCATCTTTATATACATGATGGCATTCGTTGCAATTTATTTTATAATCTTCAGCATGTTTTTTATGGGTTAAAAGGACAGGCCCTTTTTTAGGCGTTTTACAGATATCCGGTGTTAAAGTTATTTCATCCGGTGCTTTTCCGTCATCAGCAATAACATTAATAGTTAATCCGAAAATTACTAAGCAAAAAACAAGTGATAATGTAATAGTCAGAATTTTTTTTGTCATTATTTTTCTCCTTATAAATAATAAATTGATTTATGAATTATATAATATCGCCTAATTTTTTATGATTGTATGGGATATTTGTCAATATAAAAAGGATTTACTCAACCGGTTTTTTTTTATTATTCTGTAACAGGAGGTTTTTTCCCGAATATATGAGCAATAAAAATACTCAATTCATAGAGTAATATCATCGGCCCTGACATGAGAATTTGTGTAAAGACATCAGGTGGGGTCAGTATTGCTGATGCAAGGAATATAATAAGTATTGCGTATTTACGTTGTTTTCTTAAAATAGCGGCATTAAGTATTCCCATCCTTGATAGAAAGAATGTTATAACAGGAAGCTCAAACACGGCGCCAAAGGCAAGAAGAAGTTTGGTTGAAAATGTAAGGTATTCTTTTATGGAGGGAAGGGCTTTAATTGAGCCTGATGAAAAGCTTATAAAGAAGCTGAATGCATATGGGAATACCACAAAGTATGCAAAGGATGCCCCAAGCCCGAAAAAGAAGCTGGCCGCTATAACAAAAGGGATTATATATTTTTTTTCATTTTTATAAAGTCCGGGTGCGATAAATTTCCATATCTGATAGAATATGACTGGTGAAGCAAGAAGTACCCCTGTTATTAAAGAGACTTTAATGTAAGTGTAAAATGCCTCGGGCAGTGCGGTAAAAATGAGTTTATCATCTTTTGGCAGAACGGTTACAAGAGGATTTATGAGAAATGCAAATATCTGTTTTGAAAAGCCGTATGAAGATAAAAACCCAATTCCAACAGCAATGGCACAAATTATAAGTCGTTTCCTGAGTTCCTCAAGGTGGGACAAAAAAGAATTTTTTTTGTCATCCATTTTAATGATTATCCCCTTGGTCCTCTGCTGTTTTTTTAGTATCTACTTCTGTTGCGGCCTCATCTTTTGTGTTGTTTTCGGTTTTTGGGCGGGTATGATTATTATCCTGACTTGATACATTAATAATATCCTCTTTAACCTCATTCATTGTATCTTTAATGTCATGGATGGCATCGTCTATTTCCAGCTGGTCTTTGATTTCCTGTGTAGCTTTTTTAAATTCCGCAAACCCCTTGCCAAGGGATTTGGCAAGGTCGGGAATTTTTTTTGGTCCAACAACTACAATAGCTATTCCAACAACTACAAGCAATTCTGGCATTCCAATACCGAACATATTTATAACCCTTAAATTTTTATTTAAATTATTATGAATATTAAAAAAATAATGTTTGAGTGTCAAGAATATAGGGGGAAATTTATAATTGTAAGAGATGATTTTTTTGTTGGACTTGTATGAAGAAATAGTTTATTTGATAATAATTGAATCCTTAATATTATACTCAATCCCTAATTAATATTATACTCAATCTCTTCTTAGAATCATTGCTTTAGAATTTATCATTGAAAGTCCTTTTGTTTTTCTCAGTAAATATTTAAGTTTATAAAAAATTTATTAGAATATTTTGTAGTAATAATAAAGAGCAAAATTTTTTTGCGAAAAAATAAATGTGAGGAGGATCAAAATGCCAACATACGTTTTACCCGAAGAGTATAAAGATGTAGACATCACTGAAAGGGGCTGGTTTTATGACTGGGGCACAACGGAGAACCTTGAAGCTGCTTTGGATAAATTTAAGAAGCTTCTTGGTAATGAATGGGCTACCAATGACAAGACCATACGGAGCAATT
>DAOWOC010000012.1 GCA_030642225.1 Deltaproteobacteria bacterium | reverse complement strand
GTTCCGCCATCACCGGCAATAGCAATGACAGAGGTTTTGCTATCTTTCAGCCTTCCCTTGCGAATCATAGCCTTTCTGCCGGCTTCCACACCAGATGCCACCGCCGCTGTATTTTCAAATGCAACATGAATCCATGGCACTTTCCAGGCTGTCTGCGGATAAGGTGATGTTATGATCTCCATACACCCTGTTGCGCTTGCAACGATTACATTATTCCCTATGGCCTTCATTACCTGACGAAGAGCAAGAACCTCGCCGCAACCCTGGCATGCCCTGTGGCCGCAAGACAATGGCTCTACAAGAGGAATATCCTTAGGCTTTATTGCCACAAAATCTTTTAAAGCTTCTTGTGCTGTCATTATTCTTTCACCCCGATAAATTCGTATCCAGGTTCTACACCTTTTTTCATGGTCTTTTCTGTCTTTTCAACCATTTCCTTAAATACGTTGATTGTAATGTCTCTTCCGCCCAGACCTGCTATAAAACTATTAACAAACGGTCTCTGAGCCTGATGATATAATGCTGATTTAATTTCACTAGCAAGTGGACCGCCAGGGCCGCCATGAGATATGGCCCTGTCAATAACAACCAAGGCATCGGCCTTGGTTACTGCCTCAATTAATTCATCAAAAGGGAACGGCCTCCACAAACGGATATAAGCGATACCAACCTTTTTGCCATCCTGGCGCATCTGGTCAACAGCGCTCATACATGTTTCAGTTATAGAACCCATGGTTATAAATATTATTTCAGCGTCATCTGCCTTGTATGTCCCGATCGGTTCATAATAACGGCCAAAAAGATCGCCAAACTCTTTCCATGTTCTTAATATAACATCCTTTGAATTTAAAAGCGCCTCTTCCTGTGCCTTTCTTCCTTCGGTATAAACCTCCGGAACCCCAACAGCGCCTATTGTCACCGGTTTTTCAGGATCAAGAGACATGGGAGACACGTAAGGTTTTAAAAATTTATCCACCTCTGCCTTGTCAAGTATTTCGATGGGTTCAATTACATGGCTCAATGTGAAACCGTCCATATGAACCTGCGTCGGAAGCATTACATTGTGATCCTCTGCAATTTTAAAAGAGTGCAGAGTCATGTCAAAAATCTCCTGACCATTTAAGGCAACAATTTGTATCCAGCCTATATCCCTTTCCATCATCAGATCAGAATGATCATTCCATATGGATAAAGGGCCTGACAGGGAACGGTCAACTATGGTCATTACGATGGGAAGCCTTAATGATGAAGCTATATAACAAACCTCCAGCATCAGGGCAAGACCCTGAGAACTTGTGGCTGTATATGTCCTTGCCCCTGCTGCAGATGAACCTATACAGCTGCTCATCGCAGAGTGTTCTGATTCGACCGGCACAAATTCAGCATCAAGCTCTCCATCTGCCACAAGCTCTGACAGGTGTTCAACAATATGAGTCTGCGGCGTAATAGGATAAGCCGCTATCAAATCCACATCAGCCAGTTTTACTGCCTCACTGACTGCAATGGAAACCTCTATTCCAACTCGTCTGGCCATGGTTATTTCTCCTCCTCAACCATTGTTATGGCATCCTTGGGACACTCATGTGCGCAAATGCCACAGCCTTTGCAATAATATTCATTCCATTCGAATAAACCATCATCTTTTGGAATATAACACATATCAGGACAATATATGTAACACATCCCGCATTTTATGCACTTTTCATAATCAGTTACCGGTCTCTTTGACCTCCAGTCACCTGTACGTAAATCCTTTGCATTGCCAGGCTCCAAGATGGCGCATCCTAACGGCAACTCCTTCCAGCTGATAATTCCTTGGTCTCTTGCCACGTCTCTACTCCTTGATATGAGTCTCCTGATAAGCCTTGTTTAAGGCATTTAAATTCTTCTCTGCTATTTTGCCAAAACGTTTGGTAAGCGGGACATTAATCGCATCCAAAGGTATTACAGGCGCAGCCTTTAAAAGTGCGCCCAGCATAGTTGTGTTTGTTATAGGTAACCCAAGACAATCCAAGGCTATCTTTGTCCCGTCAACTAATGCCAGTTTCCCTTTAAAACCTGTAAGCTCCCTGATTTCGGATTCAGACTTATTGGTATTAATTATTATAATACCATTATCTTTTAATCCATCTGTTACATCCACAATCTCAAGAATCGTCGCATCAAGCACAAGTACAATATCAGGCTCATATACCTTTTCCCTTGTCCTGATAGACTCATCGCTGATACGAGTAAATGCGCCTACCGGAGCCCCCCTGCGCTCAGGGCCGAAACTTGGGAATGCCTGGGCATATTTGCCATAATCTATTGCAGCTATAGCAAGAAGCTCTGCAGAAGTAACCGCACCCTGACCTCCCCTGCCATGAAATCTAATCTCAATCATTTTTAAAAACTCCTTTTACTTGCCATTTTTCCCAGCTTATTTTTCATAATAATTAATAGATATTTAAAAAATTCAGGGCTTTCGCCTTGTCATCATTGCTTTTTTTAATGTCTGCATATCCATATACTTTATATCACCTCCCATAGGAATACCATAAGAAATCATTGTTATTTCAACATCCATGGGTTCAAGCCTGGAAAGAAGATATGATGCTGTTGTCTCCCCTTCTGCGCTCGGATTTAGCGCCAGGACAATTTCCTTTATATTATTATCTCTTATCCTGCTGAAAAGCTCTTTAATCCGAAGATCATCAGGACCTATACCGGCAAGGGGCGTAATACTCCCCTGTAAAACATGATAAACGCCGTAAAATATTGAGGCACTCTCAAGAGCCATTAAATCACCTACGTTTTCAACAACACAAACAACATCTCTATCCCTCTTTGAATTTGAACAGATGGAACACAAATCAGCTTCTGCAAAATTAAAACACCTGCTACATAAACGAACCATGGTTTTGACCTCAACCATGGCCTTTGCCATTTCACGAACGACATCTTCAGGTTGACGTAAAAGATGCAATGCCATGCGGGTTGCGCTTTTTGCACCAATGCCAGGAAATGTCGCAAGCTTTTGTATACAATTTTCAAGTGCGTCAGGATATACACCCATAACATTTATTAATTAGCATCACATTAATCCCGGGATGCTCATACCTCCTGTCAATTTGCCCATCTCAGCGGCAGTCATTTCTTCTGCCCTTCCCATGGCCTCATTTATAGCAGCTATTACAAGATCCTGCAACATCTCAACATCATCAGGATCAACAACCTCAGGGCTTATTTTTAATGAAACAAGTTCTTTTTTACCACTCGCAACAGCCACTACCATACCGCCTCCGGCACTCGCCTCAACTGTTTTTTCAGCCAGTTCCTCCTGGAGTTTAAGCATTTTTGACTGTAATTTCTGAGCCTGCTTCATCATATTATTTAAATTACCCTTCATCCAAACCTCCTTACCCGGTCCTTATTTATTAAAACAAGGCCTCATCATAATGGGGATATACTTTACACGTTATTCATCTATAATTTTTACATCAATAACATTAGCGTCAAATATAGAGATGGCTTCCTGTACCATGGGATGAGATTCCGCCTTTTTTCGTATATTTGTATAATTATCTATTTGTTTTTTAATCCTTCCCTGCCCCTTCTTATCCCTGTATATAAGTTTTATTCCCCTGCCTGAAAATTCAATAACAGCTTTTTCCATGAGTTCTTTGTTTTCTCTCTCATGGAACCAGTCATACTGCAATGAACCAGGTAAAATGTCCAGAACAACTTCATTCTCCTTAAATAAAAGATTATTTTCAGCAATCCTCCGTGCAAGACAACTGTAATATTTTTTTTGTTTTAAAAAATTAATAAAAGTTTCAGACGACATATCATTACCTGATAAAGACAATGATTCCTTTATTAGTGGGGGAACAGGTTGAATGACATTTTTTGATACAATTGTATTAACCAAACCTTTAGGTGCTGAAGATATTAAAGATGGATTGCCCGCCAGCATACGATGTTCAAGTTTTTCAAGACGATCCAAAAGAGGCATAATCCCCATAACAGGCTCATATGAAGCCATACGCGCAAGCGTCATATCAAGGATAAGTCGTGGATTCGGAGCATGATGCATCTGTCTCTCAGACGACACAAGGATATTAAACAGGTTATGCAGGGTGTCAGGTTCTATTTTTTTTGATAATATCTTAAAATTATTTATTTCATCATCTGAAACATCTAAAATCTCATTTAGATTATCCGTATGATGCGCTAATAATAAATTACGAATATCTTCTGTAAGTTGTCGCACTAAACGACGAAGATCAACCCCATGTTCATAAAGGGCCGAAAGTCTTTTAATGCATGTAAAAACATCCCTGTTAATAATAGCCTCAAGTATTTGAAAAACAGCTGTCCTGTCTAAAATACCAAGTATATCACCCACGCTTTCAGCAGTTATCTCACTACCGCCAAAAACAAGTACATGTTCAAGCAGGCTAAGGGCATCCCGCATGCTCCCTTCCGCTTCCCTCGCTATCATGGATAACGCCATGGGGTCAATTGGAACAGATTCCTTTTGTGTTATCTCCAAAAGGGATTTTTCAAGCTCAGATTGCCCTATTCTCTTGAATTCATAACGCTGACACCGCGAAAGGATTGTTACAGGAACCTTATGCGCTCCAGTAGTGGCAAAGATAAAGGTCACATGAGCAGGAGGTTCTTCAAGCGTCTTAAGCAAGGCATTAAATGCCTCTGTTGTAAGCATATGAACTTCATCTATAATATAAATTTTATTTCGTGAATGAGCCGGAGAATAACGAATGTTCTCACGAAGCTCTCTTATTTCATTTATCCCCCGATTAGATGCGCCATCTATCTCAAGAACATCCACTGATGACCCATCGGTTATTCGTATACAATTCTCACATTTATTACAAGGTATTGGGGTAGGCCCTTCCTGACAATTAATAGCCTTGGCCAATATTCTTGCAACAGATGTCTTGCCAACGCCTCTGACTCCTGAAAATAAAAAGGCATGTGAAAGTCGGCCTGTTCTCAGAGCATTTTCAAGAGTAGCTACCACATGAAATTGCCCCACAACCTCGGCAAAATTCTGTGGCCTCCACTTGCGGGCTAAAACAAGATAAGACATTTAAACACCTTGCAATAAACAATAACCGATTCTTATAAATAACAATATGGCAAGAGCATCCATTTAATTATGGCCTAAAACACCCTTAAAATAAGGATTCTCTATTTTTATTTTAAATAAATACAGTCACATTCCTTATTCTGCATCTTAAAAAAATCATTTTTATACTTTTTGAAAGTTTCTTGGCGCAATCTATTTTTTTAAAATGTTTTTAAACAAAAAAGCTCATATACTTGTTTTAAAAAGGCATATGAGCTTGATAACAAAAAGTTTTAAAACTCAGTCAAGGTATTTCAAGTGAGCTATCTCCTGTACTTTTTGCCTTGATTTAGCAAAATCAATAAAGACTTGGGCAATTTTTTTTGCTCCAAAAAAAACGTACTTTATTGATCTCCTCTTTTGAGGAAAACAGGTTCTTTACCTTTTCATTTTAAGATTTTTTAATGAGTTCATCTCATACCTTGAAAAAATTGTTTACGTAACAATAATATGGAATAATTTCGTTTGTGTCAACAGCATAAATGCTAAATATTTTCGGGTCGTTTGTTAAAAAATCTCTATTGTTCAGCAAAAAAAAAGGCCATTCTTTAAAGAATCGGCCTTTAATAATTTTACACAATTAACTTGACACTACCAAATTCACACTACCAACCCTATATGTCAGAATAGATGTCGTCTCAATTAACTTAGAAAAATTACAATTTGACTTATATCATAAATAAACTCCGATAGTTTGTTCGATATCTGCGCATAGCTTTAGAATTTAAAAATCATACGACATGCCACCATATCCTCGTTATCAACACGGTTGGTCTTTGCCATGTTGTCATTCGATCCTGTCCTGAGATCATGCCCGTCGAGGTGAACATAATTAAACTGCCATCTTATCATGGGATTCCACGTCCATGCAAATCCAATGGTATATTCATCTACCCTGCTTGCTCCATAAAGTATCCTGTATGTTAATTTATTAAATTCATGCGGATCAAATAGAGATCTGCTTGTTTTTGTGCTTGTGTATCGGGCTATGATCTCCAATGCGCCAGCGCCTTTAAAATTTACTGGATTAAAGTTTTTAGCAGGTTTGGGCGTTTTCCATCCAAAATTACTCACGCGCTTATGTTCGCCGGTAATATAGTAACTTACCCATGTGCTCCAGGATGTAATTCTGCCGTCATCACTATAGACTTTTATGCCGGTTAAATCATAAACATCTATGTCATTATATTCGGTTACAAGATACTCGGAGCTTATAGAAAAAGGTCCACCTATATAGTGGAACTCTGCCCCCCATCTGTCCCTGCTTCCGATTTTGCCGAAACCATATTTTTCGGTCTCCCATGTCCAGAACTTTGTGTCTCTTACTGCTGCGCCGTATCCTTTTTTTTCGAACCGTTTTGTCGGAACCGATTGCCTGCCGGTGCTCCCTTCTATGCATAAATAAAGCCCTTTTAAAAACGAATCATTCTGATTTTTAAAAGGATTATAAAAAAGCCGGGCGACATAATCCTTATGGTCGTCAATGTCGCCTTTGGAAGTATCTTTATCTAAGCCTGCGCCGGTAAATGCTCCGACATTCCATGTCAGAGTTTTATTCAGAACATCTCCCCAAAGCCACCATCCGCGGTCAAAATAAGGATACATCGGAGTTCCGGCTCCGCGTTCAACAAAATTGACGTTGTTGTCGGTAGTCCACCATGATGTGCTGAAAGGTGGCTTCATCTGACCGCCGCGGAGGTGAAGGCAATCACTGAACTTGTAATCTGCCCAGGCATTTCTGAGATAAGGGTCATCAGCTAATTCAGCCTGAACACGAAAATAGATGTATTTGTAAAACATTCCCTGAAAATCAAAACGGGCGCGGCGGATATCAAATTCAAAAGGATTGTTACTGTTTCCGCTGTATATTTTCGAATCAAAATGGAGATTTCCCCGAATCTTCATCCAAAAATTTTCATCCGGAGTTGAAAGATAAAAATCGTTTTTCCAAAAAGCATAAACCGGCATAGCGTTCTTTTTTTCCCATACCTGGGTCTCAGCAAATTTCTTCTTTATTTGTTCAAATTTTTCCTGAAATATTTTATTCTGTTCTTTTAACGCATCAATCTCACAATTTGCTTTGTTTGCATTTGAAAAACAAGGATTGATAAAAACAGTTACAAAAATTACGAATAAAATAATGCTGAAATTGATAAAACCATTTTTGTTCTTCATAAGCATTCTCCTTTAGGGTTTCTTGAAAAATTAACGTCAGAAATTTGATCTAATTTTTACATTTTTACTTAAAAAAACAACAAGTTGAGTTATATTACAAGCCTCATGAACACTCACATTAAACTGGAGCTTTAAAGTGTCCTGCTTTGTCAAGACAGTATATTATAAAGGCTCCCGTAACCACAAGTTGACGAAATGGGAGCAACAGGGAAACAGAACGAGATCGAAGATTCGGTCTCGGATAGAACATATCTTTGGGATCCAGGCACAACGGGCGGGCAACATAATCTTGCGCGGTATTGAAATCATACGGGCCAGCACCAAAATAGGATTGCGCAATCTGGCGTATAACCTTGACAGATACGGTACTCTTTGTGATGTTCATGGGTGAAGTGCGCCCAACGGATTGATTTTCCACCTTATCTGTGCAAAATAGCTCAGATAAGGTGGAAAACAACATAAACGAACGTATATAAATCAAGTTTTTTTTGATAATTATTACCATTTAAAGACATGAATCGTGAAATCAATATTTTTCAAGGTTCCCTTTAATTATTTGATAAGCATTAAGGACGATTAAGTGCCGCTAATCACATTTTTACGACATCCCAAGATTGACCATTGTATATGCAATCAGCAACACTTAAGCCGGCACAAGTCACGTAAGTCCGCCTCTTATTTCTTTTTCTTTTTTCCAAACAAAGAAAAAGCATCTTTTGGAGATTCGACCACCTTCCGTATCTTTTTATCAAGATCCTTTTGCTCTTCTGTCACTTTCTTTTTTTGGGCGGCTTCGATTTTTTCCGTTAGTTCTTCTATACTGCAAGGTTTCGTGAGGTAGTCGTATGCTCCTAGTTTGACAGCTTCAAGGGCAGAGTCAACAGCGCCATGCCCCGTAAGAATAAGCGTCTCTGTGAAGAGCCCTAACTTTTTGATTTCCTTTAGTGTAGTTATCCCGTCCATTCCCGGCATTTTCAAGTCGAGCACCACTACGTCGAACTCTTTTTCTTCAAGGGCCTGGATAGCGCTCTCCCCATTGTTTACAGCAGTGACTTGATATCCCCTCGTAGTCAACAGTGACGACATATTTTCAGTGAATACAATTTCATCATCTACCAACAAAACTTTGAAATCAATCATTTTTTACTCCTTTGGGGGCAAGAACACCCCATATAGATGTCTTTTATTTAAGCTTCAATACTCTTTTGCAAGTTGGTCGGTGGAGTAACAGGAAATAAGATGGTGAACTTCGTTCCCTCCCCCGGTTCGCTTTCGATTGAAATTTCTCCTCCCAGCCGTTTGATTATGCTGTAGCAAACCGATAGTCCCAGCCCGGTTCCTTTCCCTACCGGCTTGGTGGTGAAGAAAGGATCGAATATTTTTTCAAGATGCTCCATTCTTATTCCTGATCCGGTGTCAGCGATAGTCACTCTGACAGCCTTATTATTATCCTCGGCGGATGTAGAGATATGGATACTTCCATAAGGCTTTTCACCATGGGCTTCAATAGCATTTTTTATCAAATTCAGGAAAACCTGCTGAAGCTGTGAAGGATCGGAGAGAATTGGCGCAAGCGGCTCAGTGAAATTTGCGAAAATTTTGATACCGCTTGCTTTGGCATCTTGTTTCATAAGGTCGATCATTTCATGCAAAAAGGCGTTAAGATCCACCTCCTCTATCCTGGATTTGGTTCGACGCGAGAATCTAAGCAAATTCTGGGTTGTGTCCTTGCAGCGTTTGAGCTGAGTATTGATTTGCGACAAGGATTTATCCAGTTGAACTTTAAATTCGGCATTCAGGTTTGGTGTTTCTTCCGCCTTATCAAGAAGGATCTGCCGTTCGGTCATGATGATTGCCAAAGGGTTGTTGACCTCGTGGGCAACGCCTGCGGAAAGTACTCCAATAGATGCCATCTTGCTTGTTTGCATAAGTTGTTTGTTCATCTGTTTTGCTTCATTATCTCGTTCCTTTATAATTCTGATCATGTATCGCGTGGTAAAAAAGGAAACAATGAGGATAACAAGAACGCTCAGGTGAAGAAATATCAAAGTTGCATAGTTCGCATGGTTGAGACTGCCGAATGCCTCAAAATAGTCTTGCTTTACAACGAGCAGCCATGGCACGGATGTCAGCCATACATGGGCAACTATCTGTTTTGGAGAATTCTCCGGCTCAATTATTTGAACTGTGGTTCCTTGATGAAGGGCCTGAACCGGCAATAAAGTCTTGCCCATGATTTTGCCGCTGAATCGAGGCTGTGTTTGCAAAATACCTTTGCTGTTTACGAGATATACCTCACCTGTCTTGCCTATTTTCACGTTTTCGACCAGAGAACGAAAAGCTTCTGCATCTATGGTGGCCCGCAAAATCCATTTCCGTCCGTTCTCGGACTGTGAGACAGCAATAATGAAATGGGGCGCTTTCCGGAAACCAAGAAACATGTCGCTTATATAGACTCCTTTTTCCATGACCTCCTTGAACCAGAAAGTCTGAGCGTAATTTCTGGACATTAGATCGTAAGGCCCGACATAAGCTATGTGTTTTCCTGCATGACTTATAACGCCCAAATCCATAAATGTTTTCCCATATTCCTGTTTCATGGCGAGGTTCATTGTTTTGAAAGTTTTTGAGAGATGTTTTTTATCACTTAGATGTTCCAGCATGTTGGTTTGAGCGATGAGCCGGATAATTGATCTTTGATTGTTCAGGAACAGCTCTATTGTTTTTTGATGTTGATCAATACGCTCCTTAAAACTCGTAAGCATGCTGGCTTTGTTGAATATTGTATAATGAATATTGATTCCCCATCCCACCAGGAGCAGGGGCACAACCGAACCTGCCAGTGCAATCAAAACAAATTTTCGAAACATTTTAGGATAGTCGGCTTTAGCCTCTTCATCCTGATTGTTTTTAATGGATTTGTAGGTTGATAAATTATTTTGTTCCATTGGTCACACCATCTCCTAAAATAAGCAGAAGCGCGGCCGGCGCTTACCGGCCACCTATCAATTTCAAGATGAAAAAGAGCATGTGCTTTTAAAATGGCCAAATAAATGGAATCAATGAGCTTGCCACGATAAGCATCAATATATTCATTGGTACGCCGATTTTCAGGTAGTCGGCAAACCGATAACCACCAGGCCCGAACACCATCATATTGGTCTGAT
>DAOWOC010000234.1 GCA_030642225.1 Deltaproteobacteria bacterium | reverse complement strand
GTCGTGATTCCGGTCGTGTACTTTTTTTTACATACACAACATTATCATTTCGGCACTCCATGGAAACTGTTACTCGATTTTGGCCTGCCAGTTGTTTTTTTAAGTCAGACCAGCTACTGTTTATACCCGTTTTTTTCAATCGGTACATTAGCCGCTTATATAAACCGTATGACAGGGGAGTTCACAAACCCGTCTTCAGCCACTCAGGTTATTGAAATTATTCAAAACATTTTCAAAAGCGCTAAAAAAACAGGTTTAATGATTTGATTTATTATTGTTATTTTTGATGAATCCGTTTAACCACAATGAACTTGTGCTTGATGCCATCCATTTTGACCGCTATGCCCTGTTAATTATTTTTGAAATAAACGACCATGTGTTAAAAGCTGATGGTCGTTTATTTCAAAAAATTCCTTTGATCACATTTCATCCAGCATTGCAAAAATCTGTGCATTGTTAAATCCCTTGAGGTTTATGGCGCCTGCTCTGCATGATGCAACACAGATGCCGCAACCCTTGCACAGGACAGGATTTATTTCTGATTTTCCGACATGTGCCCCTTCTTCAATAATGCAAGGGGCATTGTACGGGCAGACTTTAAGACAGAGTCCGCATCCGCTGCATAATCTCTGGTTTACATATGATATGTTTCCGCTGATGTGAATATTTTGTTGCGATAACAGTGTTATTGCCCTTGAGACTGCTGCCTGTGCCTGTGCTATTGATTCATCAATGGACTTTGGATAATGCGCAAGACCGCACATGAAAACACCGTCTGTTGCAAATTCAGATGGACCGAGCTTAACGTGCGCTTCAACAAAAAAACCATTTTCATCCATGGGTACTTTGAAGAAGCGGGCAAGTTTTTCATCATTATAAGGCTCAATGGCAGATGCAAGGGTTAATATATCGGCCTTGAGCTTTATCGGCTGGCGTAGTATATGGTCTATTACCTCTATTTCAAGGTATTCTTTTTCTGACGCTACTATGGGTTTTTGATCTTCTGAAAATCTGATAAAAATTACCCCGGCCACGCGAGCCTTTTTATAGAGTATTTCGCGTTCTCCATAAGTGCGTATATCCCTGTAAAGTATATAAATATTCATTTCGGGATTTAATTTTTTAAGATGAAGGGCGCTCTCTATGGAATGTGTGCAGCATACCCTGGAACAATACGGCCTTTCAGCCTCTCTTGAACCAACGCATTGTATAAAGACAGCTGTCCCGATCTTTTTTATATCAGGTTCATTGTCAATGAATTTTCTGTCAAGTTCAAGGCTTGTCATAACACGCGGGTCTTTTTTATAGAAATATTCATCAGGTTGATGCTCAAAGGCGCCGGTTGCCATGATTGTAATGCCGTGTTCAATGATCTCTTCTGAGCCCTTAATAAATGATTTAAAATTACCAACAAAACCTTTAACATCTCTTAACTCAGTATTAAGATATATTTTAATTTTATCGTTTGATTCCAACGAATTGACAAGGTTTATTACCCCTTTCCGGATATCCTCGCCCTTCCATGTTTTAAAAAGATTTAAGGCCTGACCACCCAAGACAGGGCTTCTTTCAATTATATTAACTTCAAAGCCCTGATCAGCAATGGCCTTCGCAGCAGCCATTCCTGATATTCCTCCGCCGATAACAAGCGCTTTGGGGTTGATATCAAGTTCAGCTTCTTCAAGAGGTTCTAACAAGGCTGTTTTTGCCACTGCCATGCGCACAAGATCCATGGCCTTTTTTGTGGCAAGTTCAGGGTTGTCCTTATGTACCCAGGAATCCTGATTACGAATGTTTACCATTTCAAAAAGATATTTATTTAATCCAGCATTGATAAGGGTTTCCTGGAACAGAGGTTCATGTGTTCTCGGGGTACATGCTGCAACCACAATACGGTTAAGGTTATGCTCCTTTATAACCTGAGTCATTACATCCTGTGTGTCCTGAGAACAAGTATAAAGATTGTCTGCAATATATTCAACAAAGGGAAGTGTGGCTGCATAATCGCGTACACCAGGAACATCAATAACCCCTCCGATATTGATTCCGCACTGGCATATAAAAACGCCTATGCGCGGCCTGTCCCCGGATATATCTATCTCTTCAGGGAATACCATTGTCCTTGTAAGTGTGTTTCGCGCGCTGCTGAGAGATGCCCCTGCCATGTTTGCCGCTGAACCCGCCTCTATAACTGACTGAGGGATATCCTTTGGCCCCTGGAACGCGCCGCATACATAGATCCCATCCCTTGATGTGCCTACAGGATTAAAAGTAGTTGTATTACAAAAGCCGTTCTCATTTAAATCAACACCAAAGATGCCGGCCATTTTTTTTAACTCATCTGATATCTCCATGCCTACCGACAGGACAACGATATCATGGATTTCGCTAATCATTTCACCTTCATCATTAATATAGGTTATATCAAGGCCGCCTCCATCCTGTGGAATTACACTATGAACCCTGCAACGTATAAATTTTACACCGTGTTTTTCCCTTGCCTCAGTGTAACATTGTTCAAAACCCTTTCCATGGGTCCGCATATCCATGTAAAAAATTGTGCAGTCAATATCTTTTGCAGAATGTTCTTTTGCTATTATAGCCTGTTTTATTGCGTACATACAGCATACGGAAGAGCAGTATAAATGATCGCAGTTATTGATATCCCGTGACCCTACACATTGAAACCAGGCTATTTTTTCAGGTTCCTTATGGTCGGATAAACGCACGAGGTGTCCTGTGGTCGGTCCTGATGCAGACAAAACCCTTTCAAATTCAATTGATGTGACCACATCGGGGTGGTCTGCATAAATGTATGTATCAAGCCCTTTTGGATCAAAGGTTGAAAAACCCGGGGAAAGTATTATTGCCCCGACATTTAATGTTAATTTTTTTTCCCTGTCATCAAAATTAATAGCTCCTGCGGGGCAGACTTTTTCACAGACGCGACATTTTTTACCTTTTTTTAAAAATATGCAGTTATCCTTATCAATGGCATATTTTAGAGGAACGGCCTGAGGGTAGGGGACATAAATGGCCTTGCGTTTAATAAGCCTTTCATTATACAGGTCATCAACCTTTGTGGGACATTTTTCAGCGCATGCGCCGCATGCAATGCACTTATCC
>DAOWOC010000014.1 GCA_030642225.1 Deltaproteobacteria bacterium | reverse complement strand
AATTCCAAGGGCAAACGCTACAAGACTTCCAGCGGCAGAACCACGGCCGGGGCCTACAGGTATATCGTTACTTTTTGACCAGTTGATAAAATCAGCTACAATCAGAAAATATCCTGCAAAACCCATCTTATTAATAATAGCAAGTTCCTCTTCAAGCCGCTCATAATACTTTTTAAGGGGGTTTTTGTTTTTTTTGAAATAATTTTCTCCACGGCGTTTCATGAAGATTTCAAAACCAGTACGGGCATCTTTGCCCAAATTACCCTCAAGGGTTTCACCCTTTTCAATGGTAAAACTCGGGAAATACAGTTTATCGGTTTCAATTTCAAGGTTGCATCTTTCAGCAATCAATATGGTATTTTTTATTGCATCAGGACAATTTGAAAAGGCCCTGATCATCTCTTGGGGTGATTTATAATAAAGCTGATCAGTTGAAAAACGCATACGTGTCTTATCTGTAACTATTTTACCTGTCTGAATGCAAAGAAGGATATCATGAGCAACAGCATCCCCTGGTTCAAGATAATGGCAGTCATTGGTAGCTACAAGAGGTATGCCGGTATGTTCGGAGAGTTTTATAAGCCTTTCATTGACTATGACCTGTTCCTTGATTCCGTTATCCTGCAATTCAAGAAAAAACCTGCCATTATCATATATATCACTATAAAGAGAAGCCTGCTTAATCGCTTCGTCCCTTCTGTCATTAAGTAAAAGATAAGGGATTTCACCTTTTAGACAGGCGCTTAAAGCAATAATGCCCTTGTTATATTTATTCAGTAATTCCTTATCAACCCTTGGTTTATAATAAAAACTTTCTAAATATGCGCAAGAGACTATTTTAAGTAAATTTCCATAACCTGTTCTGTCCTGAGCAAGTAAAACAAGATGGTTTAAAAATGACTCTCCTGATTTACGGGATGTCTTATCAAAACGACTCCCTGATGTCACATAAACCTCGCATCCGATTATGGGTTTTAAACCGGCTTTTTTAGCCTTTATATAAAATTCCATGGCGCCAAAAAGATTACCATGATCAGTGATGCTTACGGCATTCATGCCAAATGATTTGGCCCTCTCCATAAGGTCATCAAGCCTGATCGCACCATCAAGCAAACTGTACTGGGTATGACAATGAAGATGAACAAAAGGTGAAGAAGCCATTAAAATTTCTCCTCAACAAGCTGTTACGCAATGGGTCTTTTTTTATATCTTGTGGTTTACAACCTGTTGATTTTATTAAGTTTTAATTTTTAAAAATTTAGTTTTACAACAGCCTGTCAAATAATAAAATTACTCCCACTCTATTGTAAAATTACTCCCACTCTATTGTACCGGGAGGTTTCGAGGAAATATCATACACAACCCTGTTGACCCCTTTAACCTCATTTATAATCCTGTTGGACATGGTGGCAAGCACTGAATATGGTATTTTTGACCAGTCTGCTGTCATGGCGTCAAGGGAATCCACAATCCTTATGGCAATAACATATTCATATGTTCTGGAATCGCCCATCACGCCGACGGTTTTTACAGGTAAAAGAACAGCAAATCCCTGCCAGACCTTATTATATAAATTATTGATGCGCATCTCCTCTTCAACTATTTGGTCAGCCCTTCTCAGTATTTTAAGTCTTTGATCTGAAATAGGCCCTAAAATCCTTATTGAAAGACCAGGACCAGGAAAAGGATGCCTCATAACAAGCTCGTTGGGCAGGCCTAACTCACGGCCAAGTTCTCTTACCTCATCCTTAAAGAGTTCCCTTAATGGTTCAACGAGTTTTAAGTCCATTTTTTCAGGAAGCCCCCCGACATTGTGGTGACTCTTGATGGTTGCAGACGGCCCCTTAAAAGACAGACTTTCAATAACATCAGGATACAGTGTGCCCTGGGCAAGAAATGTTACGCCTTTAATCCGTTTTGCCTCCTCTTCAAATACATCTATAAAAAGATTGCCTATAATCTTTCTCTTTTTTTCAGGATCAGAGACACCGTCAAGACGTTTTAAAAAACGATCGCTTGCATCAATATAATGAAAATTAATATTAAAATTCTCACTGAAAATACTTCTAACCTGCTCCGCCTCACCCCTCCGCAAAAGACCATTATTGACAAAAACACAGGTAAGCTGGGCACCGATAGCCCTGTTAAGAAGCACGGCCACTACGGATGAATCGACCCCGCCTGACAAGGCGCATATCAACTTTTCTTTTCCTACCTGTTTTTGTATATCAATGACAGCCTGTTCAATAAATGTATTCATTGTCCAGGTAGGACGGCATTTACAAATATCAAAGATAAATCCTCTTAAAATATCCTGTCCCAGTGTTGTATGGGCGACCTCAGGATGGAACTGAACCCCGAAGAAAGGATGCGTTGATGACATCATGGCGGCGACCGGTGCATTTGCACTGGATGCTGTAAGCTTAAAATTATGAGGAAAAGATTCAATCCTGTCACCATGACTCATCCATACACGGAATAATCCATCATCATCAGTCCGTCCTTTCAGACGATTAAAAATTCCATTAAAATCCTTTATTAAAAGACGTGTTGACCCATATTCACATTCATCAGAGGCGACAACACTGCCGCCAAGCATATGGGCAATAAACTGCATTCCATAACAGATCCCAAGAATCGGCACTTCCATCTCGAATATACGTTTATCAGCCATAGGTGCACCAGGCTCAAGAACTGATGATGGGCCGCCTGAGAGTATAATCCCCTTTGGTTTAAAGGAACAAATTTCTTTAAATGAAAGGGTGCATGGATGTATCTCGCAATAAACACGCTCTTCCCTGATACGCCTTGCGATCAACTGCGTATACTGGGAGCCGAAATCAAGGATAAGTATTGAATTGTCATCTGTTTTCATTCTTTAATCCATCCTGTAATTCGGAGCTTCCTTTGTTATGATAACATCATGGACATGGCTCTCTTTAAGTCCTGCCGGAGTTATTTTAATAAAACGGGCATTTTTCATAAGTTCCTGAATTGTAGCGGACCCGGCATAACCCATCCCTGAACGTAAACCGCCCATCAGCTGATATATCTGAGCTGATACAGGCCCCTTATACGGGACCCTGCCCTCTATGCCCTCAGGCACAAGTTTGGCCTCACTCTCAATATGCTCCTGTGAATAACGGTCACTTGATCCCTCCTTCATCGCGCCTATTGATCCCATGCCACGATACATCTTATAACTGCGGCCCTGGAAAAGGATTGTCTCACCCGGACTCTCTTCAGTACCGGCAAAAAGGCTTCCAATCATGACAGAACTTGCGCCGGCTGCAATCGCCTTTACAACATCTCCGGAATACTTGATGCCTCCGTCAGCTATAACCGGTATATCAAATTCTTTTGCAACGTTACTGCATTTCATTATGGCTGTCAGCTGGGGGACACCTACCCCTGCGACAACACGTGTTGTACATATTGACCCAGGCCCTACACCGACCTTCACAGCATCCACGCCTGCCCTTGCAAGATCTTCAACTGCGTTAGAAGTTGCAACATTCCCGGCTATTAATTCGAGTTCAGGATACTTTTTACGTATTGCGATTACAGTATCAATCACTGCCTGTGAATGACCATGGGCAGTATCCACCACAATTACATCAACGCCTGCGGCAATAAGACCAGCCAGCCTCTCATTTGAATCACCGCCAACCCCGATTGCCGCGCCGACCCTGAGCCTGCCGAATTCATCCTTGCAGGAATTGGGATATTTTTTTATTTTTTCAATATCCTTTATTGTTATCAGGCCACTTAGCGTAAAATTATCATCAACCACAAGAAGCTTCTCAATCCTGTGTTTATGAAGCAAAATTTTTGAATCCTCAAGAGATATACCGGCCTTAACAGTCACAAGCTCCTTTGAAGTCATGACGCTTGAAACCGGGTCATCAAGTTTTGTGACAAATCTCAGATCCCTGTTTGTTACTATACCTACCAGCTTATTATTGGAATCAACAATCGGAAAACCGGAAATCCGGTATTTTTTCATAAGGGAAAGCACCTGGCTTATAGGTTCATCCGGACGCATGGTTATAGGATCAACTATCATACCGCTTTCAGATTTTTTAACCTTGTCTACCTCTACTGCCTGCCGGTTAATGCTCATATTTTTATGAATAAAACCGATTCCACCCTCCCTGGCCATACTAATGGCAGTATTCGCCTCTGTCACAGTATCCATGGCAGCGGCAAGCAGCGGGATATTGAGCGAAATATTTCTGCTAAGCCTTGTGCAAAGGTTAACCTCATTTGGTAAAACACTGCTTTTAGCAGGTAAAAGCAATACATCATCAAAGGTAAGACCTGTTTCTATCTCTTTGGGTATCTTCATTTTTTAACCTCCAAAGATATTAAATAATAAAAAATTATCAACATTGTGAAAGTATAAGCCCTTCCAAAAGCCCGCCATCCGACACAATAAGCTGACTAAAACCAAAACACTCCATTATAGCCAAAACAGCAATAGTCCCGGCTATAATAACATCCGCACGCCCTGCTTCAAGTCCATTAATATTTGCCCTTTGGCACACGGTTGTGGAATTAAAACGAACCAAAAGTTTCAGGATGTCATCCTTTTGAAATTTTAAATTGTTTATACGTTCAGGGTCATATTCTGTCAAGCCCTCCATAACAGCGGCCAGGGTTGTCACTGTTCCTGCAGTCCCGATTAAACAAGCATCCTCGCCGGACATAGCAACCCATTTATTACAAATTTTATTTAAAATTTTTTTTATATATTTATAAACAGCTTCCAACTCTTCAGGCAAGGAAGGATCATTTTCTATAAATTCTCTTGTAAGGGATGTAGCCCCAAAGCCAAGGCTGATTTTTTCAAGCATCATACCATCATTAATAAGTGAAAGTTCGGTGCTCCCACCACCTAAATCAAACAAAATAGCATTAACCGGAGAATAATCAAGGGTTGCCAAAATACCTGATGAAGTAAGAAAAGCCTCCCTTTGCCCTGTAATTATTTCAACATTGACCCCTGTATTCTTCTTTATCCTGTTAATAATTTCAGCCCCGTTTACAGCCTCTCTAAAAACACTGGTTGCTACTGCGGCATATCTGCCCACATTATATTTTTTAAGGTCAACACCAAATTCCTTAACCGCTTCCATTGTTGCCTTAACCTCATAACCAGTTAATTTGCCATCACATAAAGCCATATTAAGACGCGTAATTTTACGGGCTGTTTTAACAGGATAAAGATGTCCGCCTTTATATTCAGCTATCAAAAGTCTGACTGTATGACTTCCCACATCAATGGCCCCTAACATAATTATTTCTGCCGCTCCCAATTAAAATTACTTGATGAGACAATAATCATAGGTTATACCCTTAAAAACAGCCAAAGAGTAAAAAACTATGATTATAACAATAAATCCTGAAAATCCACAGCCCAGGCTTATAAGCAAGGCCTCTGATATTATTAAAAAAGGAGGCATTATAGCTTATCCTACCGATACATTTTACGGCCTTGGCTGTGATATTTTCAATAAATCCACAATAAACAGATTATATCATTTAAAACAACGTGAAACCAAGCACCCATTTAGTTTTATATGTTCCGACCTGAAAAATATTGCCACCTATTGCAATGTATCAAATTACGCTTACAAAACCATGAAACGGCTTCTTCCCGGCCCATATACCTTTGTGCTTGACGGGACAAAGGCTGTGCCAAAAATATTAAAAAGCAAACGAAAAACAGTAGGCATCAGGATTCCTGATCATCCCATATGCCTTGCCATCGTAACAGAACTTTCACAACCAGTTATCAGCACCAGCGCGACAACCCCTGATGGGAAAATACTTACAAACGTATGGGAAATAGAAGAGGAATTAGGCCATGCCATTGATCTTATTATCGACGGTGGCCCTATTTCATCAGAACCATCCACAGTTGTTGCTATTACAGACAATGAGGCTAAAATTATCCGTGAAGGCAAGGGAGATATAAGATGTCTTTTATAATTTTCTTACTGCTTGACAAAACAGGACTTAACGTTTAAAAAATATATCGTGCCCGGGTGGCGGAATTGGTAGACGCAAGGGACTTAAAATCCCTTGAGGCTAGTCCTCGTGGGAGTTCGATTCTCCCCCCGGGCACCAACTAAGCATAAAGACATAAATATTTATAAAAGATATTGACATTCTCCTTACTGTTTGAGATTGGATAAAATCCAAACAGTAGAGAGGGAATATGCTGAAGATCCGACTATCCGACTATCCAATGAACAATGGCTGGAACTCAAAAAATTTCGCAAACAAGCGTCTTTAAAAGATTTTGAAAAAGCTTTAATGGTACTGCTAAACAATGATGGCAAATCAGTTCCTGAAATTGCCTTGATGTTAAAACGCAACCAACACACCATTAGAGATTGGCTGAAGCGATATAAAACTCAAGGGATTAAAGGCTTAAACCGGAATTTTTCTCCTGGAAGACCTGATACTGTACGAAAAAAAATAAAACAGCAGATTAGGAAGATAATCGAAAATTCCCCAATAAAGCATGGGTATCAGGATTCTACCTGGAGTATCCCCTTGATTACCTTTGAGGTAAATAAAAGGCTGGGCTTAAATGCAAGTTCAAAAACTGTAACACGAGCTTTAAAGGATATGGACTACGTATATAAACATCCATCTAAAACTACTCCGGGCCACGCTCCAGGCAAAGAAAAAAACAAGAAGCCGTAATGGTAATCTTAACAACCTCATCTATCCTTGTTCATTAACCCTGTTTTTTTGGCACTTTTAGGAATATTTTTAATAATTTCAATAATCTGAGTGGCTGGAGACGGGTTTGTGAACTCCCCTGTCAGACGATTCATATAAGCAGCCATTGATGCGCTTTTAATGATATCAATACCTGATTCGATCAGGCCGGAGGCTATTCCCGTGACCATATCTCCTGTGCCGCCGATTGCCTCCATTGCCTCTATTGAAGGGTTTTCTATGATTTTTAAAATCCCTTTTCTATTTGCTATATAATCCTTTTTCCCCTTTATCAGAAGATGTTTTGCAGCGTTATGGTTTTTGTATGCCCGTTTTATCAGATCAGGCGCATAATTTTCCTCATGGAGTAAAAAGCCCCTGGTATAAAAAGGATGAGGCGCTGTTTCATCAGCAAGAAAAGCAAGTTCACCTGCATCAGGTGTAAAAAGGTCATAAGCCCCGGCCTGCCCGCTCATTTTGGCAGCATACATGAACCCGGCATCGGCAATCATGATCGGCCTTTTGGGCATGGCATCAATAGCAAATAATACACGGTTATGCCAGTCTGAATCAGGAAGAAAATAATGGAAAACTATTGTATCAGATTCCCATTTTGTTATATTTTTTGTTAAATATTCATATAACTTTCTACTGCCGTGTCCCAGCCCTGTATCCCCTATCAGGCATACATGGATATTATTATTTCCAAGGTATTCAGCTGTCTTTACAGCCGCTGCAATCAAGGCAGGTGTCCCTCTTGTCACTGGGATGCGTCTTTGCCCGATGCATAAATCATTATGATCTGTTTTTGCAATCCCTTCAACAAGAGGAAATTTTTCATCAGGAACTGTCCCTATTATGCTGAGCATTGACGCTTCATCTCCTCGTAAGCTAATTGCAGGGCATAAGCACAAAGCGTATGACCGAATTCTTTTGGTTGTCTGCAATCATGAAAAGACCTGCCGACCATTTTTGCGGCAAGGTAGGGGACATCGGGACAACCACCGCCGGAAATATTGACTATAATATTTGTCTTTTTATCAATCGTTAATTTCATATTAGCGGCCCTGACCATTAAATATTGACCAAAATCCTTGTTCTGAAAGATATCAACGGGTTTCAGCAAAGGGCTTGTTGCCGGGACAGCGGCTATTGGGTTAATATCAGACCTTATAAGGGATCTTGTAATATTAAGTTCTTCAATTAAGGGAAATTCAACCACAAGATCGCAGCCTGTCTGAATCTCAGGCGGCGGGCCCATAACCCTGACTTCAAACCCCGCTTCCTTGATAATCTTTTCAGCCCGGATTACCTCACTGGTGTTTTCAAATACAAAAAATCCCCTATCGGATTTAATCTGTTTATCGGATTTTTTAAATATATTTTTTAAAAATACAAACAAAGACATGTTATTTTTTCTTTAATGTAATTTTATATTCTTCGCCATTTGTCTGCATATCAGCCGGTTTCCAGCCCTTGCTGTTTGCAGCGCGGAGAATATTTTCTCTTGAGGTCACAGTATCCACGATTACAATAAATTCCCGCTTATCATCAGACTTGATCTTGTCTAAGGTCATGAGGACGGGTTGAGGGCAGGACAGTCCTCGCGCATCAATTATATCAATCATTGTTTATCTCCTTATTATGTTCTTTTTCTCATTGTAAAACCGATTAACAGGCACACTGCAAGTCCGATGATTACTGCAGCTGCTCCGTTTGGTCCAATCCCCTTTGGTGAGCTTGCAAGCCCGAAATTATGTGAAAATGCAGCGCCTGCAATCATGCCGATGACAAATATGGCGGCATCCCCATCGCCTTCGCCTGACAGGATCAGCTGACGTCCGGGACATCCGCCTGCAAGCGCAAAAGCAAGCCCTGCGAGAACCATTCCTGCTGCATTCCAAAAATGCAGGGAGTGGGCTATAGGCTGATTTTCAAAACCAGGATGAAACTGTCCATAGATAATGTTAAAGATAAGGGCAGATACAACAAGGGCTGTTATACCCAAAAAAAGATGGGTCTGTTTAAAGAGGATAAGGTCGCGCAATGCCCCCATTGTGCAAAAACGGCTCCGTTGAGCCATTACCCCGATGAGCAGGCCTATACCAAGGGATACAATAAGTGGCGCATACATGGCGCCAGGGCCCTTTACACTGTAAAAGATTATATTATTTTTAGGTTCACCTTCTATGCCGGGATAGAGAATCAGCAGCATCAATAATCCCAGCATAATCAACGGGAATATCCATCCTGAGGCAGCATGAGTGGCCTGAGTCCTGCCCAGGCTGTATCCTTTTTTTAAAAAAAGTGTTCCTATCCAAACACCTGCAGCAAGACCCAGCAACCCGAGGATGGCATTGGCATCACCTCCTGCGAGACGCAGCAATGCCCTCCATGGACAGCCTAAAAAGACAAGTGCACCGATCATGGCAAATACACCAAGGACAAATCTTACAACAGGGGCGGAACCTGTCCTGGCACGAAAATCTTTTGCCATATATGCCGCTGCAAGAGAGCCAAGGACAAATCCTATAATCTCCGGCCTTATGTATTGCACTACTCCGGCACGGTGAAGACCTATGGCCCCGGCGATATCTCTCTCAAAACAGGCCACACATATGCCCATATTTGCCGGATTCCCCAATTTTTGTAGTAATGTCGCAAAGGCACCAATAAGTATTCCAACTGTTATTATTCCCCATTGAGTTGCAAATAAATTTTTTAAACGGGTCATAGCATTGTCTCCTCAAAAAGAATAAAGGGCATAAAATTAAGTATTCATGCCCGATTCATGATAAATTTTTTAAGTAATAACAATGCTGATGGATTTTAACAAACAGGAAATACTAATAATAAATTGGGATTAAATAGGTAAAAGCTATAAAACAACACTCTTGAACCAGTGATATTAAAAAAAATGCCGATTTACTGCGATCTGGTGTATTTTTTTTTAGGCTTCGAGCCTATTTTCTGTAACGGTTTCAATTTTAGAAAGCTCGACAGTCATTTTTTCTGTAACGTGCCACAAATTGTAATTTTGTTGCATACGCAACCAAAGCCCAGGCCCATTACCCGCAAACTTACCAATCCTAAGGGCCATCTCAGTTGTGACTGGATGAGTGCAGGCCAGTATACGATGAAGTTGTTGACGAGAAACTCCTAATCTCCTCGCTGCCTCGCTAACTGACAAGCCGAGATTTTTAAGAACATCTTCCCTTAGAATCTCACCGGGATGTGTTGGCGGTCTTTTTAACGGACGTTTAACTAATATTTCTCCCATAGCACTACCTCTCTAATGATATTGTTCAAGATCAACCTTCAATGCATCGCCATTTTTCCATTCAAAGGTGATGCACCATGGACCATTGACATGAATACTATATCGTTTTGGCCTTCCTTGAAGGCCATGAAAATTAAAGCCAGGCACATTCAATTCTGTCAATGATTCAGCCTGATCCAAAGCGTCTAAACGTCTTAAGGAGCGTGGTTGCAAATCCTGCTTAATTTTAGAAGATCGACCATGTTCAAATAGTT
>DAOWOC010000010.1 GCA_030642225.1 Deltaproteobacteria bacterium | reverse complement strand
GGGGTGGTCACTTTTTACTGCATCAGGCTGTGACAAGGTATCAAGAACATGGGTTGGCGGATGGTCGCTTCTTGATATATTTTTCGTACTCATAACAACAATTGCAGTATACAAACTCTGGTCATACAAATGGTCCATTGTTGCTTTTTTTACCCTTGTCATTACCAATCCTGACCCGGGGGCTCCAAAATTTGTATGGTTATTTATCATCGCCATAATCGCTCTTCAAAAGGTTCTGCCTGATGGAAAAATTAAAAAAATAGCCGGTTTTTTAAAGGGTGGAGGGATTGTCGTATTATTGATAATAGCCGTTCCTTTTATGATCTATTTATTAAAAACAGGTATTTATCCACAACTAAAAGGGCATGAATATCAATATGAGCGTGGCTCCATGATTCAGCATGCTGGAAGAGTTCAGGAACAAGATACTGCAATGTCTTATGATGAAAAAAGGAATCTTGATAAACAAAAAAGGGGGTATAAGTCTGGAAGATTATCAAAGAGTATTTTGTCAGGCGCTGTTCAACGATATACCTACCCTGATAATATGGATGTTAAGGGCAGGGCGGTTGTACAGACCGGCCCTGGACTCCCTTCATGGCAATGGAAAAGTATCCAGATGAGTTGGAATGGACCGGTTGATAAGGATCAGGATATTAAACTGTGGCTTATACCACCTTTTGCCAACCTGTTTTTATCTTTTATTAAGGTTATACTTACAGCTTTGTTTATTTTAAAGATATCAGGATTTAAAAGCATTAAGATTGTCCCTGGATTAAATGGCCTGATTTCAGTCGGTTTTATTATTTTTCTCCTTATACCTGTTTATGCATCTGCTCAATATCCATCACCTGAACTTTTAAACAACCTTAAAGACAGGCTTATACAAAAACCGGATTGTATCCCATGGTGTGCGGATATTGAGACCATGTCCATAATTATTGATAAAAAACTTATGATTAACATGAAAGTCCATGCAATGCAGACAACCGGCATACCTTTGCCGGGTTCACGTGAATCATGGCTCCCTTCAAGCATTCTTGTAGATGGTTCAAACGGAGCAGTGTTTTATGATAATAACGGCATATTATGGTTGAGGATCAGCAAGGGGATACATAATGTTATCCTTAACGGCCCGGCAGGGGAAAGTGATCTTATTAATCTGCATATTCATATAAAGCCGCATCAATTTAAATACAGTTCTAAAACATGGGATATTGAGGGTTTGCAGGATGATGGTTTGCCGGGTGCCAATATAAGACTGACTGCAAGAGAACCTGTTAAAAAATCAGATGGAACCGCAGTATTGGATAAAAATCTCACTGCGTTTTCAAAGGTAACACGTATATTAAGACTCGGTTATTCATGGCATGTGACAACAAGGGTCAAAAGGCTTTCGCCAAAAGGAACGCCAATAATATTAAGTATTCCCCTGCTGCAAGGTGAATCGGTAAACACCTCTTCTGTGAGAATAAAGGATGGTAAGGCTATAATTAATATTGAGCCGTGGAGGGATGGTTTTACCTTTGTATCCACTTTAAAACAAACGCCTTTATTAAAACTGACAGCGCCTATGACAACTGATTTTATTGAGGAATGGGTGCTTGATGCAAATACTGCCTGGCATTGCGATATCAAAGGGATATCCGCTGTACGTCAGCAAGATGAACAAGGATTATGGAGACCCAAATGGCGTCCATGGCCCGGAGAAAATATTGAGATTAATGTTAAAAGGCTTGAACCCATACCCGGAAAATGGATTACAATAGACAGTGTTAAAATTATATCCATACCAGGGAAACGCCTCATCGGTTCCACCCTTGAAATGAATGTTAAGGCAAGCCGTGGGGGCGAGCAGGTTATTACCCTGCCTGAAGGCGCTGAGCTCCAATCAATAACAATAAATAAAAGATCACTCCCCATCACGCTTCAGGATAAAAAAGCAATAATCCCTGTTGAACCGGGCATACAAAAGGTTATGATCAAATGGAATCAGAATAGATCATTACGTTTTATCACAAGGCCACCTTTGATTGATATTGGAGAACAGGCGGTAAATATCGAGATGAAAATACAAATGCCCCGCAGTAGATGGACTCTTTTTACCCACGGTCCACTCATGGGGCCTGCTGTATTATTCTGGGGCGAGGTCATGGCAATTTTTATAATATCATTTGGCCTTGGCCGCATACGTCTGACACCTCTTAAAACACTGCACTGGTTCCTGCTCCTTATAGGCATGACACAGGTGCATATCATTTTTTCAATAATCATTGTCGGATGGCTTATTGCGCTTGGCTTGAGACAAGAGAAAAAACCGCCTGAAAACTGGTTTACATTTAATTGTATGCAGTCGGGCCTTGTAATCTGGGGGATAATCTTCTGGTATGTCTTTATGCAGCGGTTGAATCCGGGCTGTTGAATCTCCCTGACATGCATATTGCCGGTAATATGTCAACAAGCAGCATGTTGAAATGGTATATAGACAAATCAGGCCCTGTTATGCCAAGGCCGTTTACTCTTTCTCTGCCTCTTATTGCATACAGGATAATGATGCTTGCATGGGCGCTCTGGCTTGCGGCATCACTTATAAAGTGGCTGAAATTTGCATGGGAGTCCTTTAAAACTGAAGGATTATGGAGGGATGCACCGCCGAGAAAAATTAAACCTAAAAAAAATATGAAAGGGGAATAAGGCTTAAAGTCGGTGTAGATATACAAAAAAGTCGGTTTAAAGCTCCTGTCAAGGTCGTTATTAATAGTGAATTTGATATACCAATTGACACATATTGGATTTGCTTGAAATGATAAGGTCTTTGGGCTGCATCATACCAAAAAAAACAAAATAAAGGAAAAAGAGAAGGATTAATGAATTGATAGAATATTTAAATATTTTTATGTTTTTATTATAAGTCTTCAGACTGCTCCCTGAGAAGTTCTGCCCTTTGAAACAGAATTTGTTTTTCAGGAAGCCGTTAATATATCTTCTTCAAAATCATCTTTAATATCTGATATTTCCTCTGAAAAAAAGTGAGGATAGTGGATCTTAAATTCATCTACCATTGTTTCATAAGGCAGGTCATTAAACTGGCCATGATCCTTGACATACTCCATAAAAAGGTTGCCATTGCTGTTGTAAGGTTGAAAAAGAGAATCATTCATGCCGTTAAATTCCAGGGGACTGACTTTAAACAATTTACAAATAGAGGCATTAAAGGCCGGTGTCGCCTTAACCCATTTATCTTCAAGAAAAAGTTCAGCATAACCATGAAACACAAAGATATCTGTTCTCATTATCTCCTTTAAACGGTTTGTTGTAAGATGATTCCTGACATTTGCAAAACCGATCCGGCTTGGTATGCCAACTGCCCGTGCCAGAGCAGCAAGGGTGATAGCTTTTTCAACGCAAAAACCGTATCTTCTTGATATTACAGAGCTTGCCTTGAGCGTATCAGGTTCAAAGCTTAGATGATAGGGGTCATATTTTATCCCGTCTCTCACATTGTAATAAAGCTTTATCGCCTGTTCTATGGGTTTTTTGGTATTTCCAATAGAAATTTTTGCAAATTTCATTACTTCTTTTGAATCAGAATCAACAAATTTCGCAGGCTCTAAATATTTTTGTAATTCAATATCCATACTCATAATCCTCCCTGATAATATTATAAAATATATTTTTTTTAACTTATGATTGAATAATATATAAAATAATGATAAAAAGATTGATTATATAATCAAAAAATGTCCACGAGAAATCTAACTCTTATTTTCTTAAAAGAAAACATTAAAAATTTATATTATCCTGAATGTATATAATTATAAATGCTACAATTTAATTTTTTTCATAAAAACAGGGAGAGAAACAATGGGAAATGTAGGTACTGATGAAACAGTGAATGGACATAAACCTCTTGAAGGGATTCGTATCCTGGAATATGGAATATTTCATGCCGGTCCCGGTGCTACTGCAATATTGGGTGACTTGGGCGCAGAAGTAATAAAGATTGAGACAAAAGAAGGCGATCCTGAACGTATATGGACGAATATAGGGGCATTTGATTTTAAACTGCCTCATGATAGAAGTCTTATGTATGATATATCCAACCGGAGCAAAAGGGGAATCACCCTTGATATAAAAACAGACAGGGGTAAGGAAATATTTCATAAACTTTTAAAAAATGCAGACGTCTTTATGACAAATTTAAGAAAAACCACAAAGACAAGGCTTGGTATTGATTATGAAACTCTCTCAAAAAAATATCCAAAACTGATCCATGCAAATGTCTCAGGATATGGTCCTGATGGACCATTTGCGGATATCGGCGCATTTGATCCGCTTGGTCAGGCAAGATCAGGCATGATGTTTATTGCAGGGACAAAAGAACCATCTCTTATACACCTTGCAGTACTTGATCAGGCAACAGCAATTGCTGCAAGCCACGCCATATTAACAGCGCTTCTCGTAAGGGAAAGACATGGCATAGGTCAGGAGATTCATGCTTCCCTTTACAGTACAGCCCTATGGCTCATGTATGCAAATATTATGGCTACAAGCCAGAAGGGCGTTGATGCTGTCATTCCATGGGATAGATTTCATAATACGCCGCTTCGCAATAATTTTTGCAGTAAAGACGGTAAATGGTTTATCGGGGTACATCACCCCCCTGAAAAATATTGGGAAACATTATGCAAGGCAACAGGGATGGAACATCTGATAAATGATCCCAGGTTTTGTGATGAAGAGCAAAGGACAAGGAATTGTCCCGAACTGGTTGGTCTTTTTGATGAAGTCTTTGCAACTAAAACACTTGACGAATGGATGGAAATCTTCAGGAAAAATTTTCTAATGTTCAGTCCTATCCAGAGATTTAAAGATGTTTTAAAAGATAAACAGGCCCTGGATAATGATTATATAGTTGATTTTGAGCATCCTGACTTCGGGACAATAAAGATGCCGGGTTATCCTGTCCATTTCAGTAAGACACCTGCACGCACGACCATAGCTGCCCCTACTTTGGGGCAGCATACTGATGAAGTGCTTGAGGAAATCGGTTATAATAAACAGGAGATTGAACAATTGAGAAAGGATATGATAATATAAAAATTTATTGACATTTCCTTGTTAATGTAATATAATTATTTTATATTAAGATATGCAGCCTGGATCCTCATGAGGACCGGGACTCAACATAAAATATATTTTAAAATGATTTTAAGGTTGTGTGACTGGTCTTTTTTTGAGCTTTATGGCTCATGGAAAGGCCTTTTTTATTTGTCAGAGAGGGAATGGTTATTCAACACATTAGAGACATAAAACTTATGCAGAAGCGGTCTCTTGAGATAAGACAGCATGGCAAGTCGATCGGTTTTGTTCCAACCATGGGGTATTTCCATGACGGGCATATTGAATTAATGAAATATGTGCGAAACAGGTGCGATCTGGTTATTGTTAGTATTTTTGTCAATGCTATTCAATTCGGGCCAAATGAGGATTTTCAAAAATATCCAAGGGATATTGATCGTGATTTAAAATTTGTAAAGCAGGCAGGGGTTGATATTGTCTTTAATCCTGAACACAAAGATATGTATCCTGATAATTTTCAAACAGGAGTAAGTGTCGGAAAGGTTACAAAATATCTTTGCGGGGCCAGCAGACCGGGCCATTTTAATGGAGTAACAACAATTGTTTCCAAACTTTTCAATATTGTAAAACCCGACATTGCTGTTTTTGGTGAAAAGGATTTTCAACAGCTCGTCACTATTAAACAGATGGTAACAGATCTAAATATGTCAGTAACGGTTATAGGCAGGCCAATAGTAAGAGAGACGGACGGTCTTGCCATGAGTTCCAGAAATATTTATTTAAGCGTTGAGGAAAGAAAAGCTGCGCTTGGTCTGAAAAAAAGTATTGAGTTAGCAAAAAGAATGGTTTCCATGAATGAAAATGATTGTAAAAAAATTATTCATGCTGTAAAAAATGAACTGCTTTCAAAATCATGTATTAAGATAGATTATGTGCAGTTGTGTGACACGGAAACACTTGAGCCGGTGGAAAAGATAAAACAGAAAACACTGCTCGCTCTTGCGGTTTTTATAGGGTCAACAAGGCTCATAGATAATTGCATACTTGATTTTGGGGTATAAAGGGAGATTGAAATGCAAAGAATAATGCTTAAATCAAAGATACATCGAGCAACTGTAACAAGCGCTGATCTTCATTATGAAGGTAGTCTGAGCATTGATAAAAATCTTTTGGAAGCAGCCAATATTCTTCCTTATGAAAAAATAGATGTCTGGAATGTGACAAATGGAGAGCGTTTTTCCACATATGCCATAGAAGGTGCGAGAGGAAGCGGGGTTATTTCTACAAATGGAGCTGCTGCCCACAAAGCAAAAAAGGGTGATATCGTAATCATCGCTACTTTTGCAATGATTGAAGAAAATAAGATTAACACCCATAAACCTTCACTTATATATATGGATGAAAATAACAGGCAAAAAAACTTGACTGCCCTTGCAGGATAATAGCCATGGTGTATATTGATTAACAAATTTAAGAACAGAATTAAAGGTTATTTTCTGGCTGGTCTATTAGTGCTGATTCCATTAGGTGTCACTCTTTATGTAATACATTTTCTTATCTCACTGATGGACAAAACCATTAAACTCCTCCCTCATTTTTTAAGACCTGAAACTATTTTGCATATTCATATCCCAGGTCTTGGAATAATTCTTATCTTAATCATTACCCTTTTTACAGGGATAATGGTTAAAAATTACATTGGCCATAAACTGGTTCTATATGGAGAATTGATCGTAGGATATATTCCACTTGTAAACACTGTTTATCAGGGAATAAAACAATTGGTTGAGGCTATTTTTACCAGCAGAGGGCAAAATTTTAATCGTGTAATACTTCTTGAATATCCGAGAAAAGGGATATATACTTTGGGTTTTGTGACTGGTAAGGTAAGGGGTTTGTTAAAACATGAAAGCTTAGAAAATATGTTGAATGTTTTTGTGCCGACTACCCCAAATCCAACGTCAGGGTTTTATCTGCTTGTTCCTGAAAAGGATGTGATTGACCTTGATATTAGGGTAGAAGATGCTTTTAAGATAATAATGTCAGGTGGCATATTTACGCCTATGTCTAACAATGAATAAGTATGAAAGGAATAAAAATGGGTAAAAGCAACTATTTATTTACATCAGAATCTGTAACAGAAGGTCATCCCGATAAAATCGCTGATTCCATATCAGATGCAATACTTGATGAAATAATTAAAAATGATAAAAAAGCAAGGGTTGCATGCGAAACCCTTGTTACAACAGGGCTTGCACTCATTGCCGGTGAAATTACAACAGAATGCTATGTTGACATGCAAAGTGTTGTTCGTGAAACCATAAAAGAGATAGGGTACACAGATGCAAGGATGGGGTTTGACCATCATACTTGCGCAGTGATTACTACTATTGATAAACAATCCCCGGATATTGCCCAGGGCGTTGATCGTGAGATAGAAGATGAGCAGGGTGCCGGAGATCAGGGACTGATGTTTGGTTTTGCAACAGATGAAACCTCGGAAATGATGCCAATGCCCATCTCTTTTGCCCATAAGCTTACTAAAGGGCTTACTAAGTGCAGAAAGGATGGTGTGCTTGATTTTTTGCGTCCTGATGGAAAAAGTCAGGTCACTATAGAATATGAAGATAATTGTCCCAAACGGATAGAAGCCATTGTGATTTCAACACAGCATACGCCTGAGGTATCTAATAAAAAAATACATGAAGGGGTGTTTGAAGAAATTATAAAAAAGGTGCTTCCTGCTGATTTGCTTGATAATAATACAAAATTTTTTATAAATCCCACAGGCCGTTTTGTAGTAGGTGGACCACAGGGCGATTGCGGTCTTACGGGACGCAAGATTATTGTAGACACTTATGGTGGTCAGGGGAGCCATGGCGGCGGCTGTTTTTCAGGGAAAGATCCTTCAAAAGTAGATAGAAGCGCATCCTATATGGCGCGGCATATAGCAAAAAATGTAGTTGCAGCAGGTCTCGCAAAGAAATGTGAGCTTCAGTTAGCCTATGCAATCGGCGTTGCCAGGCCTGTTTCTGTGATGACTCAGACATTTGGCACAGGTGTTCTAAATGATGACAGAATTTCCGAAATCATTCAGGAGGTTTTTGACCTCAGGCCAAGACCCATTATTAAATACCTTGATCTGTTAAGACCAATATACAGGATGACGTCAGCATACGGTCATTTTGGCAGAGATGACAAAGAAGGCTTTCCATGGGAAAAAACAAATATGGCTGATAAGTTAAAATCGTTTATATAAGACTTATAAATTTTAAAAAAATTGATAATAAACTGTTATATGATAAAGCAAGGAGGTCCCATTGGATTTTGATATTAAAGATATAAACCTGGCCAAGAGCGGCCATAACAGAATTGCATGGGCAAATCAAACCATGCCGGTGTTAAATATAATAAAAGAGCGTTTTGAAAAAGAAAAGCCCCTTAAAGGGATTCGTCTCGGCGCGTGTCTCCATGTAACAACAGAGACTGCAAGCCTGATGCTGACATTAAAAGCTGGCGGAGCAGAACCATTTCTTTGCGCATCCAATCCGCTTTCAACGCAGGATGATGTCGCCGCTGCACTGGTGGATTCCGGCATACCTACATTTTCCATTAAAGGCGAGGATAATGATGTTTATTATAAACATATTTCCCAGGTACTTGATGCCAGACCAGCCATGACAATGGATGACGGAGCAGACCTTGTCTCAATACTTCACAAGGACAGACGGGAGCTTCTGCCCGGCATAAAAGGCGGTACAGAGGAAACCACAACAGGGGTAATAAGACTGAAGGCAATGGCTAATGACAATGTGCTTGAATATCCCATTGTCGCGGTTAATGATGCCATGACAAAGCATTTTTTTGACAACCGTTACGGCACAGGCCAGTCTACTCTTGACGGTATTATCCGCGCAACCAATCGTTTAATAGCAGGTTCCACATTTGTTATCGCAGGTTATGGATGGTGCGGCAGAGGGCTTGCAATGCGGGCTTCTGGTATGGGTGCAAATGTAATTATTACGGAAATAGATCCTTTGAAAGCCCTTGAGGCGGTTATGGACGGATACCGTGTAATGCCCATGGAAGATGCTGCGAAGATAGGCAATTTTTTCTGTACATTGACAGGTGATATAAATGTTATCAGGAAAGAACATTTTCAGCTCATGCAGGACGGGGCAATAGTATCAAATTCCGGTCATTTCAATGTTGAGATAGATACAAAAGGACTTGAAAATATAGCTGTATCCCAGAGGGAAATGAGGCCGTTTGTGGTGGAACATGTATTAAAAAATGGTCACAGGATCAATCTTCTTGCAGAAGGCCGTTTGGTGAATCTTGCTTCTGCCGAAGGACATCCTTCAAGTGTTATGGATATGAGCTTTGCTAATCAGGCCCTTTGTGCGGAATATATATTAAAAGAAGTAAACAGATTAAAAAAAGATGTTTATGGCGTTCCCCAAGAAATAGACATGGAGATTGCCAGATTGAAACTTGATTCAATGGGCATAAAGGTCGATGTTCTTACAGATGAGCAGAAACATTATCTGTCATCCTGGGAAATGGGTACCACCTGATTATTTTTATAAAAAAATAGCACAGGAAATAAAAATATTTCCTGTGCTAAAATCCATCAAAAAAAATCTTATAAATTCTTAAATATAAATAAATATGGATTCTAAAAAAGTTCAGATCCCTGATTTTGATTTTTCAAAAAAATATGATGCCAGGCACTCAGTTCATTATTTTGAAAAACATGAAAAAAATTTCATGCGGAGATTATCCAACTGGCGAGAGCTTAAAATAGCACAAAATGCCCTGCAATATATTGGCAATTTCAAGACTCTTCTTGACATGCCTTGCGGTACCGGGCGTTTTTGGGAAATTTTGACAACAGATAATGTGAAAACTATTTTTGCGAGCGATTACAGTATTGATATGCTTAAGAATGGTCTTAAACTTAGACAGGATGAAATCAGCAAACAAGTGCGGCCGTTTCAGTCATCAGCCTTTGCAATTCCCTTGAGAGATAATGCCGTGGAATGTATCTTTTGTATGCGCCTTCTGCATCATATAAGTGATATAAAAGACCGTAAAATTTTTTTGCAAGAAATGGCGAGGGTTTCATCTGATTATGTAATCATTTCTTTATGGGTTGATGGAAATATAAAGGCAATGCAGCGCGCTTCACTTGAAAAACGACGCGCAAAAAGACGCTATCAGAACAGACTTTGTCATCCAAGAAAAATAATAGAAGAAGAATTTTTTGAGGCAGGTCTCTTAATTGTAAAACATATTGATTTTTTTAAATTTTTTTCCATGTGGCGGATATATATTCTTAAAAAAGGATTGATCGGCTCTCTTTAAATTTATAATGAATGATTTTATATTAGAAAAAGTCATCCCTGTATTTCAGTATAACAATCTTAATACTTTTGAAGATTTCTGGAACCTGAAAGCAGAATGGTTTGAAGCTCCGAATGAACGCAGAGGAGGATGGAGCGGAGTCTTTCGCATAGATCTTAAAAGACCTGACAGCAATAACAATTTCAGCATATTTGTAAAACGACAGGAAAATCACACTACGCGGACATGGAGACATCCTTTAAACGGTATTTTAACGCTTGAACGGGAATTTCAAAATTTACAATTTCTTCGTGAAAAAGGTATCCCATCGTTAGATGTACTTTTTTTTGGTAAACATGAAAATAAAGGGTCGCGTCGTGCAATTCTTGTTACCATGGAACTTAAAGGATATATTTCTTTACACAGTATAATGCAACAATGGCATGAATCGGAAAAATCAGGAATTCAGAAATACGATATAATGCTGCATAAAATTGTCGATATT
>DAOWOC010000140.1 GCA_030642225.1 Deltaproteobacteria bacterium | reverse complement strand
TATGTGTATCCTTATGGGGCTTTTGGCAGAGATGATTATGCGGACATATTATGAATCCCAGGATAAACCTGTATATCTTATCAGGGAATCTTATAATTTAAAAAGGGGCTTATAATAATATGTGCGGTATCTCCGGTTTTGCGGGGGAGGGTGATATTGAAGATCTGAAGCGCATGAACCTGATGCTTGCTCATCGGGGGCCGGATGCCGAAGGCCTATGGCATGACAGGCAAAAAGGCATCTATCTTGGCCATAGAAGATTATCCATTATTGATATTTCGGGCGGTGCCCAGCCCATGTGGACAGATGATTCTACCCTTGGAGTTATTTTTAATGGAGAGATATATAATCATCAAATTCTTCGGGAAGAATTGTTGCAAAAGGGGCACAAATTTTTAACTGACCACTCGGACACAGAGGTTCTTTTGCATGGTTACCGGCAGTGGGGGGAAGAACTTTCTGAAAAACTTGATGGCATGTGGGCCTTTGGGATATATGATAAAAACAAAGGCCGGCTTTTTTTAAGCCGCGATCGATTTGGAAAAAAGCCTTTTTTTTATTGCCTGAATAATAAAACTTTTGCCTTTGCCTCGGAACTGACAGCCATTATCAGCCATCCATCAATAGAATCATCTGTTTTTCGAAAAAGTCTGAAAAAATATTTTGCCTATGGCTATATCCCGGCTCCAAATTCACTTTATAAAAATATTTTTAAACTTCCTGGCGGGCATAACCTGATTTTTGATTTAAAGACCTTTTCTTTAACTATTCAGAAATACTGGGATTTTATCATAGAACCCTTTGATATTATCCCTGATAACCCTGAAGAGGAATGGGGAGCTATAATCAGAGACTTGCTGTATAAAGCCGTTAACAAAAGGCTTATGAGCGATGTGCCACTTGGTGTTTTTTTAAGTGGCGGCATTGATTCATCCTCTATCACAGCCTTTGCATGCAGGGCAATGGGGCATGAAAGACTTAAAACCTTTTCCATTGGTTTTAAAGAGCAGAGTTTTGATGAATCGGAATATGCAAAAAGCGTGGCCGGGCTTTTTAAGACAGGGCATCATTCAAAAATATTATCCATGGAACGCGGCAGGGATCTTTTGTCTGAAATAATCGCCCGCCTTGATGAGCCTATGGGCGACAGCTCCCTGCTTCCAACCTATATGCTTTCAAAAGAGACAAGAAAATATGTCACAGTTGCCCTTGGCGGTGACGGCGGGGATGAGCTTTTTGCAGGATATGATCCTTTTAAAGCCCTGCGTCTTGCAGAATTATACAGCGCATTTGTGCCACGTCCGGTTCATCAGGCCATCAAAATGCTGGCAGGCATACTCCCTGTTTCCCATGGCAATATGAGCCTTGATTTTAAATTAAAACGTACCTTAAGGGGGCTTTCCTATTCAAAACAATTATGGAACCCCGTCTGGCTCGGCACGCTTGAACCAGCTGAGCTGGATCAACTCTTTGATGAACCAACGGATATAGAGGATATATATTCCGAGGCAATAGAGTATTGGGATGCCTGTCCACAGGATAATCTTGTGGATAAGACCCTGCAGTTTTATACCAAACTCTATTTACAGGATGACATACTTGTAAAGGCGGACAGGGCAAGTATGATAAATTCCCTTGAGGTCAGGTCCCCGTTTCTTGATAAAGACCTTGTTGATTTTATCAGAAAAATTCCAGGTACGTGGAAATACAGAAACGGTCAAACTAAATATATCCTTAAAAAAGCCCTTGAGCCTGTATTACCACATGATATCCTTTATCGTCCCAAAAAAGGTTTTGGCATCCCTGTTGGCAGCTGGTTTAAAAAGGGATTGCTCGGCATTGATTCCATAACGCCAAAATATGATTTAAACATATCTTTTGTCCAAAAAAGGATATTTGAGCATAGAAAAAACAAAATGGATCACAGGGCATTTTTATGGAATTACTGGTTAATGAATAGACTTTTATGAAATCTTGCATGGTATTATGAAATTCTAAATATAATAAAAAAATATATTTAAATAATGGGATGAAAAATGACATACAATTAATTGTAACTAATTAAGGATTTTGATAAAATGAATTAAAAGACTATAAATATTATATTCAAAGGAGTGGGTTTTATCTCGGTGTTTTGGGAGAGGGATTATGCAAACAGAAAAAATATTACAAAATATAACAAAATCTTTTATTATGGCAGGCCTATATAAAGATGAGGAATCCGTATTAATTGATATCACACTGGATTACATCACGCGCAAAATAAATCAATATAATAAGACGATACGGGCATTACAAAAAAAATATAATAGTGATTTTGATCAGTTTACAATGAATATTAAAAATAAGGCTTCTTTTGACATGGAAGATGATTGGATGGATTGGAAGGGAGCTATGGAGATGAAACAATCATGGATTAATGTCCAAAAAATGATTATCAATAATGAATGATATGGTTATAATAAATCAATTAGTTTCTTATCTGAAAAGAAAAGATATCATATCGTCGATTAATATTGTTTTTATTGATGAATCATTACAAAAAAATGTGTTTAAGGTTCGTTGCAACCTTCTCCCTTCACGTTTTAAATTAGATATTCGCCTGATTCAGATGGAAACTGAAATCATTTATTCTTATCAATTATTTTATAAACAGCCTATTATGAGATGGGATAATGCGCCTCATTTCCCTGCTATTTCAACATTCCCTCACCATTTCCATAATACAAATAATGTAGTCAAGGAATCAAACCTGAGTGGTAATATTTTATCAGATATTGATTTTGTTCTTGGTGAGATTAAGCAATTTTTAATTAAGAATGAATTTTTTAATGTATCAGAATAGTCTTGAAGATAAAATAAATTAAACATATCTTTTGTCCAAAAAAAATATTTGAACATAGTAAAAATAAAATGGTTCACATGGTATTATGAAATTACTTCTTATAAATTATGAATATCCCCCTATTGGTGCCGGGGCAGCCAATGCCGCTTATCAGATTGGCAAAAGCATGGTGCATATGGGGCATGATGTTTATGTGTTGACATCCTGCTTTAAGCATCTTAAGGGATGGTGCATTGAGGAAGGGATTAAGGTTTTTCGGTGTAAAACAATACGAAAACAGGCGCCACAGTCCAATATATTTGAGATGTTTTTGTTTGTGGCATCTGCTTTTTTTGTGTTGCCTGGCCTGCTCAAAAAGAAAAAGATTGATGCCATGCTCGTTTTTTTTTCATTCCCCTGCGGCCCGTTGGGATTGTGGGGCAAGCTTGTTTCAAATATACCATATGTGATCTCCTTGCGGGGCGGGGATGTGCCTGGGAATGAATCTTCTTTGGATTCTATCCACAGGATACTAAGACCCATAAGACATGCTGTTTTTCAAAACAGTTGCGCCATTGTGGCTAATTCACAAGGGCTTAAAATATTTTCACAAAAAGCAGATAATTTCCCTGTAAAAGTAATCCCAAATGGCATTGATACTGATTTTTTTAAACCATTCCATAAAAAATCTAAAAAAACTGTTTTTTTGTTTGTTGGCAGGTTTCAAAATCAGAAAAATCTTTTTTTTCTTTTAGAACAAATGGATGTTGTTGCATGTAAGATTAAAGAGGAATTTGAATTGCATATGGTTGGAGACGGCCCATTGGCCTTTAAATTAAAACATCATGCAGACAAACTTAAAATTAAAAAAAGAATTTTTTGGCATGGCTGGTGTTCTAAGGAAGAGTTAAGACAACATTACAAGGGGGCTGATTGTCTCCTTAATCCTTCATTATATGAAGGCATGCCAAACGTTGTGTTGGAGGCCATGGCCTCAGGCCTGCCGATTATCGTCAGTAATGTCCCGGGTAACAGCACACTTATTCAGGATGGAGAGACAGGTTATTTGTTTGATTTACAACAACCGGATGAATTTATCCGGGCTGTTTACCGGATACTGAAAGATAAAGATTCAGCAAAGACCATGGGGCAAAGAGCAAGAAAATGGGTAGAGGAGGAATTTTCCTGGGATAGGGCGGCAGAGGGATATTTATTATTGTTAGGAGAAAATAAAAATGCAGTTTGATTTTGGACAAAACTGGCTGGATTTTTCTCAAAAAAGGTTAACTTCAGAAAAGGTGCAACAAGCAAAGCATGATTTTGCTGAATTTTTGGATAGTATTGATTTTAAAGGGAAGTCATTTCTTGATATAGGATTTGGTCAGGGGCTGAGCTTGTTTTCTGCTGCGGAAAAGGGTGCTAAAGTTGTTGGAAATGATATTAATCCTAAATGTGTTGACGTGTTACGCCTGAATATCTCATATTATCCTGAATTAAGTATTTCTGAAATTCCTGTTGTTATAGGGTCAATTTTAAATAGTTCTGTTATTGATGAGCTTATAAAAAAGACTTCAAGTGAGCAGGGATATGATATTGTGCATTCATGGGGGGTGCTTCATCATACCGGTGACATGGCCATGGCAATTGACC
>DAOWOC010000068.1 GCA_030642225.1 Deltaproteobacteria bacterium | reverse complement strand
TGATTACATGGCGAAGTCTCTTGTGGACAATCCTGACGATGTCAAGGTAATAGAGGTTGAAGGAGAACAGACTACTGTTGTGGAGCTCAGAGTCTCCAAGGGGGATCTGGGTAAAGTTATTGGCAAGCAGGGTCGTACTGCGCGTGCAATGCGTACAATCTTGAGCGCTGCATCTACTAAAATTAAAAAGAGGACGGTTTTAGAGATCATAGAGTAAATTATATTATGCGCAAAGATGCTTATTTATTAGTGGGCAGGATATTAGGACCTCATGGGATAAGCGAGGAATTAAAGGTGAAGATTTATTCTGGAAATTCCTTTAATTTTTGCAATGATAGAGAAATATTTTTACAGCATAAAAAAAATAATGACTTTATGGTGTTTAATATCCGGCAAGTAAGGGGCAGTCTGAAAAATATTATTCTATCCCTTAAAAAGTTTGATGACCGTGACCATGCATCAGCACTCACAGGTATGGATATCTGGATGGCAAAAAAGGATCTCCAGCATCCTGATAAAGATGAGTTTTACTGGTATCAGCTTATAGGTATGACTGTCATGACATGTGAAGGCAATACCATGGGGACTCTGGACCATATAATAGAGACAGGCGCCAATGATGTGTATGTGGTTAAACAAGGTGAGAATGAGTACCTTATCCCTGCTTTAAAGGATGTGGTGGAATCAATTGATTTAAATAAGGGAATTATTATTGTAAATATGATGTCCGGCACAGAGCAGAATAATGCATTTTGAGATTTTAACCCTTTTCCCCGAGATGTTTTCTTCCTATTTTGGTGAAAGTATTTTAAAGAGGGCACAGGAAAAAAAATTTTTAAGTTTTGGTTTTGTAAATATCAGAGATTTTACAGAAGGCAGGCATCGTATTGTTGATGACCGGCCTTTTGGCGGCGGTGATGGTATGGTTATGAAGCCCGAACCTGTTTACAGGGCAATTTGTCATTCCAGGGACAGATTCCCTATGACAAGGGTTATATTAATGGGGGCTCATGGCAGGGTGTTTAATCATAAAATAGCTTCTGAATTGAGTGAATATTCGGATATAACTCTGTTGTGCGGGCGTTATGAAGGGGTTGATGAAAGGATCCGTCAGCATTATATTGATGAAGAAATATCAGTTGGAGATTACATCCTGACTGGCGGAGAGCTTGCGGCAATGGTTGTGGCAGATGCGGTTGCAAGGCTGGTTCCCGGGGTATTGGGAAATCCTGCATCATCAGGAGATGAGAGTTTTTCAAAAGGTCTTTTAGAATATCCTCAATATACCAGACCCAGGGTTTTTATGGATAAGGAAGTGCCTGATATCCTTTTATCTGGAGATCATAAAAAAATAGAGACGTGGCGGCGCATGATGTCTTTAGAGCGTACAGAAAAAATACGCCCTGACCTTGTTCATAATCTAAGTGACTGTTAAATATTTGGTTTTGTAATATGCGTTATTGTTCTGAAAGGAGAAAATACAGCTTATTTACGGGGAAAAATAATTCAAATGCCTCAAATTTATATATAGGCCTGATTCATTATCCGGTATTGAATAAAAATGGGGAGTGTGTAGCCTCAGCGGTGACAAATCTGGACATCCATGATCTTGCCCGTATAGCCATGACATATGGACTGGGAGGTTATTATGTAATTACTCCTCTTGAAGATCAGATAAAACTGGCAGAAACATTGATAAGTCATTGGACGCAAGGGCCCGCTGGTTTATTGAATTTAGACAGGAAAAAAGCCCTTTCCATGGTTAAGGTTGTTGCATCGCTTGATGCGATGCTTGAAGATATTGAACATTGCCATAATATGGCCCCTGGAATAATTGTGACATCTGCACGTAATGTCTCAGGATGCATAAATTTTAATATGGCAAAAAGAATTATTACAGGGAAATTTCCTGTTGCCATGCTTTTGGGTACGGCATCGGGATTGGCCCCCCAGATTTTAAATTTAAAAGGGGCATTGCAGCTGGCACCTGTTAAGGGCGCCGGAGGATATAATCATTTGTCGGTACGTGCAGCCGGAGCGATTATTCTGGATCGTCTCCTTGGACGATCGTGAAAATTGGAGGATTAAGGTTATGAATATTATAGAAAATTTAGAATCAGGCGAGATGAGATATGATTTGCCTGTTTTTAAATCAGGGGATACTGTCAAGGTTTATGTTAGAATTACAGAGGGAGAAAAAGAACGTATCCAGATATTCCAGGGAGTTGTTATATCAAAGAGAAATGGCAGAATGGGTGCGTCTTTCACAGTACGCAAGGTCTCATACGGCGTTGGTGTTGAAAGGATATTTCCTTTTCATTCTCCAATGATTGAAAAGATAGAATTAGTCTCCCGTGGCAAGGTCCGGCGCGCAAAACTTTATTATTTAAGGGCATTACGTGGCAAGGCAGCACGTCTTAAAGAGCTTAGATAATATTTTTTAAAATATATGGCAATCAAATCCAAAAAAAATAATCTCAGACTGCCTGATAATGAATATGAGATGGATGCGAACCTGAATGGTTATCATGTTGTGGCTGGCGTTGATGAGGCTGGGAGAGGTCCCCTTGCCGGTCCTGTTGTTGCTGCGGCTGTAATATTAAAAGATAATATATACGGTGTTAATGATTCCAAGAGGCTTTCAAAGACAAAAAGGCTTAAGCTGTTTACGCGTATACATCGTGAAGCCTTGTCTGTAGGCGTGGGAGTTGCTTCAGTAAGAGAAATTGAAACGATTAATATCCTGAAGGCGAGTTTGCTTGCTATGCAAAGAGCAGTTAAAGGTCTGGATTATATCCCGGACATGATCCTTGTTGATGGGAAATTTATAATCCCTGATTTATCAATTCATCAGCAATCCATAGTGGGTGGTGATGGCATCAGTATTTCCGTGGCTGCGGCATCAATCATTGCCAAGGTATTCAGGGATCGTATTATGGAGGGCTATAATGCTCTTTATCCCTTTTATAATTTTAAAAAAAATATGGGATACCCCACAAAAGAACACCGTATGGCACTAAAAAAATATGGTAAGTCGCCTGTCCACAGAAATACCTTTAGGGGTGTCAACTCCTGAATAATGGAAAAAAAAATAATATAAGACTTGGGCAGGAAGGCGAGACATTGGCGGTTTCTTTTCTGGTCCAAAATGGTTTAAAGATTCTTGAACGTAATTACAGGTGCCGTTTGGGAGAGATGGATATTATTGCCATAGATGGTGATACACTGGTTTTTGTTGAGGTTAAGACCAGAAAAAATTTTTTATTCGGTCTCCCCGAGGAAGCTGTAACCATGGCAAAGCAGGCAAAACTTATCAGGATTGCTAATTATTATATAAAGACACGACCCAAAAGCGGTCTTGATAAAAGGATTGATGTTGTTGCCGTATATAAAGAGGATAAAAAACAGCCATCCGTTAAATGGATTAAAAATGCCGTAGAGGGTACTTAATCGCTGCCTATACAGAAAAAAATATTTTTTTAGTGGTACATATGATATCGCATTTTTTTGATTTGTATTTGCAAATAATGTATTATGAAAAAAATGACAAATTTACAAAAACAAATTATATTTTTACAACATTTTTTATAAATACAGACAGGAATAAAGATAGAAATCATGAAACAGGAAATACTAAACACCTTTACTATTGTAAATGAATTGGGCCTTCACGCAAGAGCAGCATCAAAACTGGTTCAGCTTGCTGAAAAATTTCAATCTGAGATAAAATTTTTAAAAGGGGAAAGTGAGGTGGATGCCAAATCCATACTTGGTCTTTTAACACTTGCCTGCATGAAGGGCACTCAAATTCAGGTTAAGGCCATAGGCAGGGATGCTGAAAGCGCTATTGAACAGATAGGTCGACTTATAGGCGATAAATTCGGTGAAGGGAGATAAATAACAATGCCAGGAGAAAATAAGATTTTATATGGAATTGGCGTATCTCCAGGGTTTGCAATAGGAAGAGCTTGTCTTGTCAATAAAAAAAAGGTAAAGGCTCAAAAACATATTTTTCTTCAAAAAGAGGACATATCAAAAGAGGTTGAAAGATTCAAAAAAGCCGTCTTAATGGCTGTTAATGATCTCGAACAGGTAAAGACGCTTATCCCTGAAAAATACAGGGAGCAGTCTCATATTGTTGATGCATATATCCTGCTTGCAAAGGATATTATGATTTATGACACTACCTGTTCAAAAATAATGGATGAAAATATCAATGCTGAATGGGCGTTGTTAAAGTGCATTGAAGATATCAGGGAGATGTTTGCAAATATAGACGATGATTATTTAAAGAGTCGCATTCATGATGTTAAATATGTGTCAGAACATATAATGAATAATCTCACAGGTAAAGAAGAGCAGAGCCTTGAGAAATTGAATGGACGTTATATTATCGTGGCAGATGATTTGTCGCCTATTGATACAGCAAGACTCCATGTTGGTGAAACAATGGCCTTTATTACAAGCCTTGGAGGAAAAACATCGCATACTGCCATTGTTGCCCGGGCATTTGAAATACCAGCCATCGTTGGCCTTGAAAATGTAATACAGGAGATAAATGATAATGAGCTGCTGATACTTGATGGGGCCACCGGCATGGTGATAGTAGACCCTGACAGTGATACTCTGCAGAAGTATTATGAACAACAGGAACGTTTTGAGGCCTACAGTGCGAGGATTGTAAGAGAATCACATCTGCCTGCAGAAACAACCGATCATTACCGTATTAATGTCATGGCCAATGTGGAGCTTCTTGAGGAGGTTGTATCGGTAATTGATCGTGGAGCAGAAGGCATAGGGCTTTATCGTACTGAATTCCTTTATATGAACAATAAAGAACTCCCTTCTGAAGATGAGCTTTATAGTGATTACAGGGAGATCGCAGAGATTATCTACCCTAAGATAAATACCATAAGAACACTTGATATAGGGGGTGATAAATTTGCTGCCCATCTTTTTCCGGATACAGAAACAAACCCTGCAATGGGACTTCGTGCCATACGATTCTGCCTCAGGGAGCGAGGTATATTCAAAACGCAGTTAAGGGCTATTTTAAGGGCAAGCAGTATATGTAAAAACATAAATTTAATGTTCCCTATGATCTCAGGCGTCAATGAGATACGTCAGGCCAAGTCAGTGCTTGAGGAGGTTAAAAATGACCTGCGTCAGGAGAACCAGCCTTTTGATGAAGATATGAAGATCGGCCTGCTTATTGAGGTCCCTTCCGCCATGGTTATAGCTGACCTGCTTGCCCGTGAGGTGGATTTTTTCAGCATCGGGACAAATGATCTTATCCAGTATTCGCTTGCAATTGACAGGGTTAATAAAAATGTTGCTCATCTTTATGATCCACTACACCCGGCAGTGCTTCGTATGATCAGACAAATTGTGGATGCAGGTCATAATCAGGGTATACCTGTCACCATCTGCGGAGAAATGGCAGGAGAGCCCATGTATGTTCCTATCCTTCTTGGATTGGGTTTGGATGGTCTCAGCATGAATCCTTTTTCTGTCCCCCGTGTTAAAAAGATAATAAGACAAATATCCATGGCCCAGGCAAAGTTATTTTTAGATGATATATCTTTATTGTCCACTGCCTCTGATGTAAATAAATATTTGCTGGAAAATGTAGTGCCATTGTTTCCTGATGATTTTCCAACATATAAAGTCAGCTCCATCCTTGATTGATATTTTTTATGGCAAAAAAAAATAAAAAAAAGCCTGAATTCCGAAATGTAGCACAGAACAAAAAAGCCAGAGTGGAATATTCCATAGAGGATTTATTTGAGGCCGGACTTGTTCTGTACGGGACAGAGGTAAAGTCACTACGTCTTGGGAAGGCGAGTTTAAGTGATAGTTATGCAAAAATAAATAATGGCGAATTATGGCTTGTCAATTGTCATATCAGTCCATATTCACACAGTTTTTATGATAATCATGATCCTTTACGTAAACGAAAACTCCTGATGAAAAAACAGGAGATCAGGAAAATAACCGGAAAGATTAATGAGCGTGGTTATTCATTGATACCATTACGGATTTATTTTAATAAAAAAGGTTTTGCAAAGGTTGAGGTTGCCCTTGCCAAGGGGAAAAAGTTTTATGATAAAAGGGAGACATTAAAACGTAAGACACAAAAAAGAGAGATGGAAAAAGCTATTAAAGATAAGACACATCACGAACTTTAATTTTATCTATTGACATGGACTTTTAATGTAATTAAATTATAATAAAAGAATAATTATCAGGAAAGGGGGGCGAACAGGTTTCGACGGGGACAGTTGAAGTATTAGTTGCATGTCGAGGATTTCTCGTTAACCTCGTAAATAAAACGGGAATTTAAACATAATCGCAGACGATTATAACTACGCTG
>DAOWOC010000207.1 GCA_030642225.1 Deltaproteobacteria bacterium | reverse complement strand
TCTGAGCATCCCAGTCCATGGCATCTGCGTGCCACGTTTGAAAAGGTGAAATAGAGATTAAAAACAAAATAAAACATGAAAGCACCAATCCAATACCTGATCTTCTACTCATAACCTGTCTCCCTTTGTTGATTATTAATTGTTAATTATTATTTATTGATTAAAATGTAATTAGTGAAATAACTGAATAATATCTTTAAAAAACATTGTCTGAATAGATACAATAGAACACTTTATTGTTATTATAATACATAACATAAAAATTTTTATATTCAATAAAAAAACAATAATACTCTTTTTTTATTTTTAAATTGAAATACTGAGGATCTCAGTCAAATCAAAGTATAGATGGCATCTGCCTTAGCGGTTTTATATCTAAAATCATAAACTGCAAGCAGCAAATCCGGGTATTATTATAATTTCAAACACATGCCCTTTACCATTAAAGATATTATTCCGCTACCTTTCTTATAATATTAATATAATTTTCACAGATATTCACATAAACCCCCGCTGTCTTGCCAGCCATTGATCCTGCATGTCTCATTTTTTTATCATCCTTGATCAAAGAGGCCAGGATCTGTTTTAATGAATCGCTTTGAACCTTTATGAGCCCGCCTTTTTGCTCCATGTCTTCAACAATCTCCTGAAAATTAAAAACACTCGGCCCTGTAAGGACAGGGATAGACCACCTTGCCGGTTCTATCGGATTATGCCCGCCTCTTTCCACAAGGCTTCCGCCTATAAAAGCGATATCAGATACAGCATAAAGATCTGCGAGTTCACCAAGCGTATCTATTATATATACTGTGTCAAAAAAAAGGCTGCAATCCCCTGTCTGGGAACGCAAAATAGCCCTAAAACCATATTTTTCCGCTATCCTTTTAATTTGTTGCGAGCGTTTTATGTCCCTTGGCGCGATTAAAAGAAATATATTTTCCCCTGATTCAATGAGATTTTTGCAGGCTGATATAAGTATCTCCTCTTCTCCAGGATGTGTAGAGCCCGCAAGTAAAAGCCTTGCCTTGTCATCAAGATTGAGTTGTTTTCTGTATAGTTCTCTTACAGAGCGTATGTCTTTTGGCATATCAGCCGAATACTTAAGGTTGCCGATATAAAGGAGCTTTTCTTTTGATGCGCCGAGAGCTGTGTATCTTTTAATATCCGCATATGAGCCTGCCAGGATATAGTCAATTTTATTAAGACATTCCTTTACCATGGGCTTAAGCAGCATATATTTTGACAAAGATTTTGGGGAAATTCTTCCATTGGCCAAAATTACAGGTATTTTAAATTTAAAGACAGTATGGATAAAATTTGGCCAGATATCGCCTTCCACAAGGATAATAAGTTTGGGGTGAATGCGTGACAGCCATAACTCTGCAAGACCTGGCAGATCAATTGGGAAAAATCCTATTGAATCAACACTATCCTTAAATTTTAACAGCACCTGGTCCCAGGCCGTCTTTGTGCTGACAGTCAGATGCAAATGAATTTCCGGCAGATTTTTTTTTAAATTAAGTATCAGATTTTGAGCTGAAAAAAGTTCGCCTACAGAAAGCGCATGAATCCATACTATATTATTACTATTAATTTTTTCAGGCGGGAAAAATCTTTCAAAAGATGTCTTTTTTGATAAGAATCTCCATAAAAACCAGAATGGTATAATGCAGTATCCCAATAATGAAAACGCCCTGTAAAGACGTATCATAATTTATCAATCCTCTCCATTCTTAAACTGCATTTCATATAATTCTTTGTATTCTCCGCCCTGTTCAAGCAAAGCCATATGCGTTCCCTGCTCTGCAATACGGCCTTTTGATATCACTATTATCCTGTCGGCATTTATAATAGTGGATAACCTGTGAGCGATTACCAGGGTTGTCCTGCCCTGCATAAGGTTTTCAAGCGCCATTTGCACTTTTCTCTCTGAATCCGTATCAAGGGCAGATGTGGCTTCATCCATGATTAAAACAGGGGAATTTTTTAATATGGCTCTCGCTATACAGATCCGCTGCCTCTGCCCACCGGACAACCTTACGCCCTGTTCCCCGATCATTGTGTCAAATCCATCAGGCAGGTCTTCTATAAATTCCAGTGCATAAGCCGCTTCTGCCGCCGCATGAATGGCATCAAATCCTTTGTCCAGATCCCCGTAGGCTATATTATCTCTGACAGTCTCATCAAACAGAATGGATTGCTGGGTTATAAAAGCGATCTGACCACGCAGGGATTTTAATGTAAACCCCCTTATGTTACGCGAGTCAATGTTGATACTGCCCTTTTGCACATCATAAAAACGCGGGAGCAAATTTGCAATAGTTGTTTTTCCTGATCCGCTTTTTCCTACAAGGGCTACAACAGAACCCTTTTTTATCTCCATATTTATATCTTTAAGCACATCCTCATCACCATAGCTGAAAGATACATGATCAAAGACAATTGATTTTTGCAGAACCGGCATAACATCCGCACCCTTACTGTCAGTAATTTCAGCCGGTGTGTCAAGCACTTCAAATATACGCTGGGCAGCGGCAATTCCCATCTGTATCTCATTATTTATTGAAGATATTTTTTTTATTGGCCCGTAAAGCAATAATACAGCGGCCATAAAGGAAAAAAAGTTGCCTGGCGTAGCATCGCCACTGATAACGCTAAAACCTCCGTACCAAACAACAGCCGCAACACCCACCCCGCCCATAAATTCCATTAATGGCGATGATATGGCCTTTATTTTTACGGATTTCATCATATACTTGAATAAACGCTCATTTTCCCTGTTGAATTTTGCGCATTCATACTCTTCTCTGCAAAAAGCCTTGACCACGCGCGCGCCTGTAAAGGTCTCCTGCAATATTGTTGAAAGGCTCCCCATACTGGTCTGAAAATTCCTGCTGATTTTTCTGAGACGTTTCCCAAACCTTACAATCGGATATACAACTATTGGGAAGATAAGCATTGCAATGATAGCGAGTTGCCAGTCACGATAAAAAATTACTCCCACAAGAAAAAATATTGTAAAGCAATCCCTTAAAAGACCTGTAATAGTAGTGGAAACAGATGACTGTATTATGGTGACATCATTTGTTATCCTTGACATTAAAAGACCTGTGGAGGTCTTGTCAAAATAAGAGAGGGAAAGCCGGTGTATATGCTCATAAAGCATTGATCTGAAGGATTGAACCGTTAACTGCCCCACAAGGCTCATAAAATAGGTCTGGCCATAGGAAAATATACCCATACACAAATATATGATCAGTACGAATAGAGGCAGTAAAGTAAGTTTTGTAGCATCTTTTTTAATGAATATATCATCAAGCACAGGTTTTATAATATAGGCTACGGCCGAGGTTAAAAAACCTACCATAACCATACAGAACATTGCGATGGCAAGCTTTTTCCAATGAGGCTTTAAAAATTGCAGGAGTCT
>DAOWOC010000354.1 GCA_030642225.1 Deltaproteobacteria bacterium | reverse complement strand
GACAACTGATAACTGACAACTAATAACTGACAACTGACAACTAATACCATAAATTTATTTGGTTCCGGCTTGTCCGGGTTAGGGATTGAGAAATGAATGGCTGGTGTGGGAAGATATTAAGGATTGATCTTACAACAGGCGAGTATTCCACAGAGAGCCCGGATATGGATTTATATAAAAAATTTATCGGTGGCCGGGGTATGGCAGGCTATTATTTAAGAGAACATATAACACGGAAATGGTTCGATCCAATGATGCCCCTTTTATTTTTTACCGGCCCACTTGTCGCAACATCCTCGCCAACATCAGGACGTATGACCATAATGTCAAAATCACCTCTTACAGGGGCTGTAGGCGATTCCTCGGTAGGAGGTTCTTTGGGAAATTCCTTTAAAAAAGCAGGGCTGGACGGTTTGATCATCACAGGTAAAACCCCTTTTTTATGCGGCATTGAGATTAATGATAAGGAGATATGCATTAAAAAGGTATCCTGTTTAAATGGCCTTGGTATAAATCAAACAGCCGGATATTTAAAAGGTAAGGGGTCATACGCAGCTATCGGCCCGGCAGCTGAAAACGGGGTGCTGTTTTCTAATATAATTATTGACAGACATTTCGCAGCCGGCAGGACAGGGCTTGGTTTGATCTTTGCGTCTAAAAATATAAAATATATAACCGTTAAAGGCAGCGGCAGGACTGATATCTTTGATTCAAAGGCGCTCAAACATGCCCGCAGCGATATTATGCGTTTAATATCCGCCTCGCCTGTGCTTTTGGGTGAACACGGTATTTCCAATTTTGGCACAGGTGCTTTTTATGACCTTATGGCCGCAAGGCGCATGATGCCATCTCAAAATTTTCAGAAAACGCAATTTAAAGATGCAGGGCTAATGAACGCATTTGCCTATAAACAAAAATATGGTTTTAAAAAAAACGGCTGCAAGGGGTGTCATATACAATGCAAAAAAATTGGGGAAAATAATGTTTCTATCCCTGAATTTGAGACAATGTCGCATTTTAGCGCACTTGTAAATAACAATGATATTGATACTGTTGTCCGGGCCAATACTATTTGTAATGATTTAGGGATGGATACCATAAGTTCTGCGGTAACGCTTGCGTGCTATTTTGAAATTACAGGTAAAAAATCGCCATCTCCCGGGGAGATAATATCGCTTCTTGAAGATATCGGGACCGGAAGGGGAATAGGTGTGGAACTTGGCAAGGGTTCCCTTAATTATGCATCTTCAGTAAATAGCTCAGCCAGTGCTATGACAGTAAAAGGCCTGGAGCTCCCGGCTTATGATCCAAGGGGGGCATATGGAATGGCATTGGCTTATGCGGTATCAACGCGCGGGGGGTGTCATCTAAGGGCATATCCCATAAGTCATGAGATATTAAGAAAACCTGTTGCAACTGACAGGTTTTCATTTTCCGGTAAGGCAAGGATGATAAAGATAGCTGAAGATGTTAATTCAGTTGCAGATTCCCTGACTGTTTGCAGGTTTGTATCTTTATCAGCCACGAATGAAGAGTATTCCAGGGTATTTTCAGCGGTTACAGGGATTGATATATCGGCTCAGGGTCTTATGAAGATTGGTGAACGTATATGTTATAATGAACGCATTATGAATGCATTAAATGGATTTACTAGTGAGCATGATGATCTTCCCGAACGTTTTTTTAAAAATGCCGGTTCAGGGGATGAAATGATAAAAATTCCGCCATTAAACAGAAAGGAATTCCTTGAAG
>DAOWOC010000081.1 GCA_030642225.1 Deltaproteobacteria bacterium | reverse complement strand
TAAACGGTTTTTCTCGGTTTTCATGTCCCTGCCTCCCTGTAACCTGAGGCCTTTTTCTTGCGTCCTTTAAGGAGTGCGAGTCCATATTCATATCCCTTATTGAATGCTGAGATATTAAGCTCTTCCGTGCCCTTGGGTACTGAGCTTTTTACAGTGCCGATAGATGCTTTTAAAGAGATAGCGCCGGTGATGCTTGTGATAAATCCTATCATAATTATATTGGCAATCATTTTTTTGCCAAGTTCCCCGGCTATTCGTGTAGCCGGAATACTTAAGACCTCATGTCCCTTAAGTTTCTTAGGTTTTACAAGATCATGGTCAATAATCAGGGTTCCTGTTTCCCTGAGTGTAGGATAAAATTTATCATATGCACCCTGTGACATACAGACAAGGATATCAGGGGTAGTAATATATGGATAATGGATTGCCTTATCCGAGATTATCACCTGGGCACTGCATGCCCCCCCTCTTGCCTCAGGCCCGTATGACTGGACAAGAGTGCTCTGCTTACGATCCCCGAGTGCGGCTGCTTTTGCCACGATACGGCCTGTAAGCACTATGCCCTGTCCGCCAAAACCTGTAATAACGATTTCCTGCATATTTTTTGTTTTTTTCATAAGTAATATATTAAGCCGCGTCAATTATATCGGAATTGTCCTGAGGCCTGTAGATACTGTTATACGTATCAAGCCAGGTAGGTTTTTTAATATCAATAAATTTCCCCAGGATTATCCCTTTGTTAAAATCAATATCCGCTTCCGCCGGATTAGCGCCATTTTTTATAATGGCCTTTTCCTGATAAATTTTAAGTGTTTGAAGCGGTTGTTCTTTGTTGCGTCTTCCATATCCGGTTGGACACGGGGCCAATGCCTCTATAAACGAAAAACCGCGTTTTAAAATTGCTTCCTTGATAGCCTCTGTTAAGTCTCTGGCATGGAGCATAGTCCATCTTGCGACATAAGTTGCACCTGATGCATATGCAAGGTGTGGTAAATTAAATGGAGATTCCGAATTGCCTTTTGGTGTGGTTGTCGTTTTGGCCATAGATGGGGTTGTGGCTGCTGCCTGGCCGCCGGTCATACCATAGGTAAAGTTATTGACGCATATAACAGTTAAGTCTACATTCCTGCGTGCTGCGTGAATAAAGTGATTTCCCCCGATTGCAAAAAGATCCCCATCACCGCTGAATACAATAACATTCAGGTCGGGATTGGCCAGTTTTATACCTGTTGCAAAAGGAATAGCGCGTCCATGGGTTGTATGGAATGAATCAAGTTTAACATAACCTGCTGCACGTCCGCTGCACCCTATGCCTGAAACAACTACAGTGTTTTTAAGGTCAATGCCGCTTTCCCGCAGAGCTATAAGGAATGAGGAAAAAACAGTGCCAACACCGCATCCAGGACACCAGATATGAGGGATTCTATCTGTCCGGATAAGTTCATCAAGCGGGTGTTTATTGCTTAAACTGGAATTTTTCATATTTTTATCATTTATTAAAAGTTATTTTTAAGTGCTTCAACAATAGTTTCCGGTGATATAACCGTGCCTCCATGATGCCCCACAAGAAAAGCAGGGGCATTTCCACCTGCAGCGCGTTCTACCTCAAGGTGTATCTGGCCGAGGTTGAGTTCAACAGTAACAAAGCCCCGTATCTTTTTTGCAAGTTCCTTTATCCTGAGTTCGGAAAACGGCCAGACAGTAATAAGTCTGAACAATCCTGCCTTAATGCCCTGAGCCCTTGCAATGTCAACAGCTGCAAGACTGCTGCGGGCTGAAACTCCATAAGAGACTATTACAATTTCCGCATCATCCATGCGATAATCTTCAGTACGGATAATATCATCACGGTTATCTTTGATCTTTTTTATCAACCTGTTGACCATCTCTTCCTGGCCTTCAGGTGTCATATCAGGATACCCTTTATGGTCATGGGTAAGTCCTGTGATGTGAAGGTTATACCCCTCGCCTATATCAGCCATGGGTGGTATTCCCAAATGTCCTTCCGGCTGGTAAGGTTTGAAATAATTTTTTTTGCCCTTTGGTTTAATCCTGGAAATCAGTTTAATATCCCTGGCCTTTGGTATAATGACACGTTCGCTAATATGGCCTATAGCCTCATCACTCATAATCAATACAGGCAGTCTGTATTTTTCACTAAGATTAAAGGCCTCAATGGTCTGATAAAAAATTTCCTGTGGAGATGAGGGAGAAAGAGCGATTATTTCATAATGACCATGCGAGCCCCATCTGGCCTGCATCATATCCCCCTGAGCGCCAAGGGTAGGCAGACCGGTTGACGGCCCGGCTCTCTGGATATTGACAATTACGCATGGGGTTTCAGTACAGATACCCAAACCTATATTCTCCATCATCAGGCTGAAGCCGGGGCCGGAAGTAGCTGTCATGCTTTTTACTCCTGCCCATGATGCCCCGAGTACAGAGGCAATAGCTGCTATCTCATCCTCTAACTGGATATATACACCGCCTAAATCCGGCAGTCTCGCGGCAATATGTTCCGCAACCTCGGTTGCAGGTGTTATTGGATATCCCCCAAAAAAACCGCATCCAGCTGCAAGTGCTCCTTCAGCGCAAGCCACATCACCTGTAATAAAATATTCACCTGTATTTACATTTTTGCTCATAATTAATTAATATCTTGTTTTTGGTTTTTAGAGTTTACTGCATGGTTAATGTCTTCAATCGAATATATTGCAAATTCCGGGCATATTATCTCACAGTAATGGCAGTTGACACATGCATCGGGTTTTACTACCTTTGGTGGATAATATCCCTTTATATTAAAATTGTCTGAAAATTCAAGTACCTCACGCGGACAAAATTCAATGCAGAATCCGCAACCTTTACATCTGTCTTCAATAATATGTATTATGCCCTTGGATACCTCTATTTCATTAGTATCAAAAGGGACACGCCATAATCTCATTTTTATTTACTCTGAAAAATTTTTATTAAAATTTAATATATCATCTTAATATATCATGACAATAATTTAATATACTAAGATATAATTTCTATTACAAGTAAAATAAGAGACACTCATATGATTTTGCAAGGAGTATAAATAAAAAAATGATGAAATTACGAAATTATTTTTTAAATATTAAGGTTTGCGAAATTATTTTTTAAATATTTTATTTTTAAATATATTATTTAACATATTATTTTGGGATACCCCTGTTATTATTTATGGGGTATAAAGATGCATAAAATCACGATTTTTTTGTTTTTAAATATATATAGGATGAGGATATGTGATTTGCTGATATTTTATTATCTTGACCATGATTTTTATAATGCTTTGACTTCAAATATCTAAATACGTTATAAAGCAGACCAGATTTTTTACAATTTTAAGCCTGTTAAGGAGAATATAGATGAAGGATACCCTGGTTGCCATTGTGATGGGCAGTGATTCAGATATCCCTGTTATGAAGGAAGCTGCTGCAATACTTGAAAAGTTTAATGTGTCTTATGAGATGACTATCAGATCTGCCCATCGTGCTCCTTTACAGACGGCTGAGTTTGCAAAAACAGCTGCGGACCGGGGCGTCAGGGTGATTATTGCAGGTGCAGGGGGGGCAGCGCATCTTGCCGGTGTGATAGCATCCCATACTATACTGCCTGTTATTGGGGTACCTTTAAATGCCACACCTCTTAATGGACAGGATGCTCTTTTTGCAACCGTGCAGATGCCAGCAGGTATTCCGGTTGCAACCGTGGCAATAGGTAAACCAGGGGCAATTAATGCGGCAATCCTTGCAGTTGAGATACTTGCGCTTGGCGATATTGAACTTGCTCAAAAATTGTTTCAATATAAGACTAAAATGACAGAAAAAGTGCTTAAAAAGGCTGAGAAGCTTGAAAATGACCTTTAGATTTTAAATATGAAGACGAGTATTAAAAAAAATTCAACGCAAACATTTGATGTTGCGATTGACATATTGAAAAATGGCGGGGTAGTGGCTATTCCGACCGAGACCTTTTACGGCCTTGGGTGCAGCGCTTTTGATCAAGATGCTATAAAAAAAATTTTTTGTATAAAGGACAGGCAAAAAGACAAACCCCTGCCGATAATCGCCTCGGATCAGATCATGGTCAGAGAAATCTGCCATGATATCTCTGAGATTGCCACAGAACTTATGAAAAGGTTCTGGCCAGGACCCCTTACTCTTGTATTAAAAGGGAAAAAAGACCTGCCTCATGGGATTGTTGATGGCATGGGGCGTGTTGCTGTCCGTGTTTCAAGCCATCCTTTTTGTCTTGCGTTGACAAAGGAGCTTTCATGCCCTGTAACTGCAACTTCGGCAAATAAAAGCAATACTTCTTCATGTATTACTGCAGCTCAGGTCAGTATCCAGTTAAATGGTTTGATCCCTTTAATTATTGATGGCGGTGAAACAAGAGGAGGGCTGGCTTCAACAATTATAGACTGCTCCGGGTATGAACTGCGGTTTATAAGGCATGGTGCGCTTTACACAAAAATTAAAAATGAATTTAATGTTTGTTAAAATTTTTTTATAAAATCAGTAATTATAAATGATAATTTTTAAGGAGAAAAATTATGTCACAAAGAATTTTTAATTTTAATGCCGGTCCTGCAACATTACCCTTGAGTGTCATTAAGGAGATTCAGTCGGGACTTGATAATTATAAAGGTTGTGGCATGTCTGTTATGGAGATAAGCCATCGTTCCAAGTGGTTTGATGATATTATTAATGATGCAATTATAAGGATAAAACGTCTTTTGAATATAGGAGACGAACATGAAGTCCTTTTTATGCAGGGCGGGGCATCCATGCAGTTTGCAATGATCCCCATGAATTTTTTAAAGGACAATGAAACCGCTGATTATATAAATACAGGGACATGGTCGACAAAGGCCTTTAAAGAAGCTGTGATCCAGGGGAAAAAGGTGATTGAGACCGCATCCTCTGAAGACAGGAATTTTTCCTACATTCCCAAAGAATTAAATTTAACTGCAGATGCTGCTTATGTGCATATAACATCCAATAATACAATAAAAGGCACACAATGGGCAGATTTTTCAGATACCAAAGGGGTTCCTGTAATTAGTGATATGTCATCTGATATATTTTCAAGATCTTTTAATATTGATAAATTCGGTCTTGTTTATGCCGGTGCGCAAAAGAATATGGGACCTGCCGGAGTTACCCTTGCCATAATAAGAAAGGATATGCTTGAAAAAATTCCAGATAATCTGCCATCAATGCTCAAATATACAACATATGCTGATAAAAATTCAATGTACAACACACCGCCCTGCTTTGCTATTTATGTTGTTCAGCTTGTTATGAAATGGATTGAGGAGACCATTGGCGGGCTTTCCAAAATGGAGGAATTAAACAGAAAAAAAGCAGCTATCCTCTATGATTTTATTGATAATAATACACTTTATAAAGGCACTGCTGATCTTGACAGCCGTTCTTTGATGAATGTAACCTTCAGGCTTTTATCAGAGGATTTAGAGAAAAAATTTATTGCGGATGCAACTGAAAATGGTCTTGGCGGATTAAAGGGGCATCGTTCAGTAGGCGGATGCAGGGCATCCATATATAATGCCATGTCAATAGAAGGCATTGAAAGATTAGTGGAATTTATGGGTGAATTTGCGCGTAAAAACGGGTAGGAGAGTAACACTGCAAAGGATAGAACTGTCCAGCCGGCATTTGAGTTTTAAAAAACCCGGCTGGATAAAAGTAATATCCTGTTGAACTAAACCGCTTC
>DAOWOC010000214.1 GCA_030642225.1 Deltaproteobacteria bacterium | reverse complement strand
GTTGATCCAAAGACCCATCCTTATATCTCAACCGGTCTTAAAAAGAATAAATTTGGGATAAATATCGAGAAATCATTAAAATATTATATACATGCTCAAGCGATGCCAAACATAAATATTATAGGCGTTGATTTTCATATAGGCTCACAGCTCACGACCTTATCACCATTTGTCGATGCATTGAAAAAGATAAAGGGGTTGATACAGCAGTTGCAGAATAATGGCATAAAGATTCAATATCTTGATATCGGAGGGGGGCTTGGCATTACATATGATCAGGAAAAACCGCCACATCCAGATGAATATGCCAGGACTATTATTGAGCAGATGAAGGATATGAATTTAATACTCATATTTGAGCCGGGGCGCGTTATAGTCGGTAATGCCGGCATCCTTGTTACCAGTGTTATTTATACAAAAGAGGGAGATACTAAAAATTTTTTAATTGTTGATGCTGCCATGAATGATTTAATGCGTCCAAGCCTTTATGATGCTTATCACAATATTATTCCGGTAATTAAAAATAATCGACCAATAAAAAAAGTTGATATTGTAGGTCCTATTTGTGAGAGCGGGGATTTTTTAGCAAAAAACCGTCAATTAAATGCTGCGGATCAAGGCGATTTAATGGCTGTAATGTCGGCCGGTGCATATGGTTTTAGCATGTCTTCCAATTATAATTCAAGGACAAGGGCCGCCGAGGTGATGGTAAAAGGTGATAAATATCATATAATAAGGCAAAGAGATGTTTATGAAGATATGATAAAAGGTGAGTCATTACCTGACTGGCAGTAATTTATCCCCTTATACAGGAGTTGTATATTGTTTGAAAAGATTTCAAAAGACATATTATTTACCAAGATGAGCGGCAGTGGTAATGATTTTATTATAATTGATAACAGGGAAAATTTATTTGGTGATATTGAACTCTCTGGATTAGTCCCTTTGATTTGCGCAAGAAAGACCTCTGTTGGAGCCGATGGCTTGATACTTATACAGAATGATCCATCATGCGATTTTGCCTGGCGTTTTTTTAATGCAGATGGGTCAGAGGTAGAAATGTGCGGGAATGGAGGCAGATGTGCCGCAAGATTTGCATATATGAAAAATATCGCGCCGATTGATTTGTCCTTTCGTACAGAGGCAGGTATTATCAGGGCAAATGTTAATGGAACAAGGGTCAAATTGCAAATGCCTGTTCCTGAAGATGCAGCGCTTGATTATTCCCTGAATCTTGATGATATGGAGTTAACGGTAAGTCATATCAATACAGGCGTGCCGCATGTTGTAATGATTGTTTCGAATATTGATGATATCCCTGTAAGAGAATTGGGTGCCGGTATACGGTTTCATGAAAAATATGCCCCACAGGGTACTAATATGAATTTTATACAGATTATTGATGAGCATAATATCTCTGTCAGGACATATGAACGGGGTGTTGAGGATGAGACCCTTGCCTGTGGCACCGGTTCAATCGCCGCCGCATTAATCGCCTCCCTTAAAAATTTTGTTAAAAATCCCGTATCTGTTCATACCCGCAGCGGGGAGATACTCTTGATACATTTTAAGCCGATGGAAGGAATGTTTAGTGATGTTTATCTTGAAGGAGAAACAAGGATTATTTACAATGCTCATTTGACCCATGAGGCATATGATTACAGGTTAAATGATCAACAGGAGGATAATAATGTTTAGCGGATCCATGGTTGCCATAGTCACACCGTTTAAAAATGGAGAGATTGATGAAAAGGGTCTTGAAGACCTTATTGAATTTCAGATAAATAATGGCACAAAAGGGATAGTGCCGTGCGGAACAACAGGAGAATCGGCTACATTGACTCATGATGAGCATAAACTCGTTGTTGAACTTACTGTAAAAAAGGTTGATAAAAGGGTACCTGTAATCGCCGGAACAGGTTCCAATTCCACAAAGGAAGCCATAGAGTTCACTCAGCATGCTTCCGAAGCAGGAGCTGACGGTGCATTATTAATAACACCTTATTACAATAAACCGACCCAGGAAGGTTTGTATCAACATTTTAAAAATATTTCACAAAATGTTGATATCCCGATAGTGTTATATAATGTTCCGAGCAGAACCGGCGTTAATATGCTTCCTGAAACCGTGGTAAGGCTGTCAGGGTTTGATAATATTACAGCTATAAAAGAAGCATCCGGCTCAATGCAGCAGGTTACTGATATTATAAGGTTTTGCGGTGATTCAATTACCCTTTTTTCAGGAGAAGATTATCTTACCTATCCCATTCTTGCTGTTGGTGGGAAGGGTGTTATCTCTGTTGTAAGTAATATCGCACCAGGCGAAATGTCAAGGATGTGCGATGCGTTTTTTGAGGGAGAGATAAAAGAGGCCTGTAATCTTTATTACAAGCTCATTCCCTTATGTCATGCCATGTTTTATGAGACCAATCCGGCGCCGGTAAAGACAGCCCTGGGTCTTATGGGAAAGATTTCAGATGAAATACGTCTCCCTTTATGCCCCATGTCAGTAGAAAATATTGAGCGTCTAAGGGTTGTTCTTAAGGAATTCGGATTAATTTAATAAAAGGAAAATAACAAAAGGGTTTATATGATGAGTATAAAGGTTGGTATCGCAGGAGCAGCCGGTCGCATGGGCCATAAGAATTGTTTGAGTGTCCTGCAGGCCCGCGGCATGGATTTAATCGGGGCTCTTGAGATTAAAAATCATGCAAAACTCGGGCTTGATATTGGAAATGTTACAGGTATTGATGATATTGGTGTTAACCTTACAGATAAAAGGCGTGATGCCTTTTCAATGGCCGATGTGATAATAGATTTTACTGCCCCTGATGCAACCATACAGAATTTAGAGTTTTGCAGAGAGATGAAAATCGCCATGGTTATAGGCACTACAGGTTTAACACAGGAGCAGTTAAAAAACATGGAGGAGCTTGCCACAGATATACCGGTTGTTTTCGCCCCGAATATGAGTCTTGGGGTAAATCTTCTTTTTAAGATAACAGACATTGTTGCGCGTGCCCTTGGTCATGATTATGATTGTGAAATTGTTGAGGCACATCATAATCAAAAGGCAGATGCCCCAAGCGGAACAGCCATGCGTATTGCAGAGGTCGTTGCACGGGCAATTGAACAGGATATTGATAAAACAGCAGTATATGGTAGGCACGGGATAACGGGACCCAGGAAAAAGGACGAGATAGGTATATTGGCCTTAAGGGGCGGTGATATAGTTGGGGATCATACGGTTTATTTTGCGGGACAAGGCGAGAGAATTGAGTTGATTCACCGTGCGCATAATCGTGAAACCTTTGCCAATGGCGCTGTC
>DAOWOC010000192.1 GCA_030642225.1 Deltaproteobacteria bacterium | reverse complement strand
TTAAAATATCCCTTTTAATATCACATACAACCTCTTTATTTATAATCTCAGGTTCAAGAAGGAGTTTTTCTGTTATAAGCTGACCATCTATAGCTTTAATTACATTAATCTTACCGGGCTTACAGGGAAACTTAAAATCCGAAACAATGCGTTCTTTTATATTAAAATTGTTTACAATGTCAGGGGTAATCTCCTTAATCAGGGACAAACCGTTTTTAGCTACCAGTTCACCATTTATAAATACTTTTTTAATATTCAAATCTTCCCAATTGTCTATCATGATAAAATCAGCGCTATCACCTTTTTGAAGTAGCCCTGCATCCAATTTATAATGTAATACAGGATTTACGCATGCAGGCGTTAAGACATCCATAAGTTTTTTCCCCTGCTTGAGCGCCCTTTTAACAAGTTTATTAATATGGCCTTTTTTAAGGTCATCAGGGTGGAGATCATCTGTACAAAACATGCAGTTTGCTGCGTGTTCATCTATAAGCGGGATGAGTTCGTTAAAATTCCTGGCTGCCGAACCCTCCCTGATCTGAATCTTCATACCAAGATCAAGTTTTTCAAACGCATTTGCAATATCACAAGACTCATGGTCGGTTGATATGCCGGCCCTGATATATTTCTCAAGATCACTTCCTGTTAATCCCGGTGCATGGCCGTCTATGGGCTTTGAATATTTTTTGGCTATTAATATCTTTTTATGTATCCCCGGATCATTATGAATTACCCCTGGAAAATTCATGACCTCTGATAAATATTTAATATTATCAAGTTTCAGAAGTTCTTCAATATCATCGGCATCAATAACTGCCCCGCTGGTCTCAAAAGAAGAGGCAGGCACACAGGAAGGTGCGCCGAAATAAAATTTAAAAGGGACATTCAGCGCATTTTTAAGCATATATTTTATACCATTTATTCCAAGGACATTGGCAATTTCATGCGGATCTGAAACAGCAGCAACCGTGCCATGAATCACGGCCGCTCTTGCGAATGCGGAAGGGGTGAGCATGGAACTTTCTATATGCACATGTGAATCTATAAAACCGGGCAGGATAAAAATAGTATCCGCACTTTTTTCACGTACTATATCCGTGATTCTCCCTCTATTAATCTTTAATGTCCCCGGGTAAATCTCTTTGTTTAAAACATCTACAATATTTCCGGAGACCTCTTTAAATAAAGCCATTAAAAATTAACAACCCCTTTTACTGTTATGTATGCCTGATATCTCTCATCATCATTATCATCATCGCCCTCATAACGATCAGGTGCATAAGCAAACCCGATACCAGGGGCAATATTTAAAAATCTTAATATCCTGCAGGAAAGGTTTAACTCAAGCCCCATTGCATCGAGCCAGTGCAAATCCTCGCCAAGACCATTATTACTCCATGTACGGCCACCGTCATAAAAAAATTCAGCAAAAATCTGCCTGAAATAAAATGGAAATGACCCGCCAATATTTCTGAAAAGATTTATAAAAGGAAACCTGTAAGCAGCCGATACCTTTATTATCTCCCTGCCTGTCTGGAAATTTTCATCATAACCGCGAAGCATGATACTGCGGGGCATGCCTGGTGATATAGTAATTACAGGATCGCCATAACCGCCAAGCCCAAATGCTCCCTGTGCTGTTTCACCACTTTTTGAGTAACCATAAACAGCCGACAGGTTGAATACATGATCCCTTAAAAATGGAATATCAATATATTCATGCCATTCTGTCAGACAACGCGTCCTTGAAATCCGACCCCCGAATACAGGGGCGGTCCGCTCAGCTGTAAAGGCTATTAACCGGCCATCCTGAACAGAAATACTGCGTTTAAAAGCAGTGCCATTAAAAAAATTAATCCTTGCCCATACAGAGCCTTCGGCACCCTGACTTATCTCCGGGGTAAGGATAATTTTATACTTATAATCACCATCGCTATCATCAATAAAATCACGCTCAATATGCTGATAACCGGCTTGAAAAGACATGTTAATATCAATGGTGTCAAACGGGACTTCAATCATTGCCCCATACTCCCTAATCCTTTCAGTATAATCATAATAATTGTCGCCAAGGGCAAATAAAAGGTCAGGATATACAAATTGTGTCTGAGACATATAAACCTGCATATCAGGGTAAAGGCCATGATATCCATAGGATATTATCCCGACAGGGGTCTTGTATCGGGTCTCATACCCGGCAAGAAAATATATATCCTGATAACCGGCAGGATCGGAAAACAGAGCACCGATCCCTCCCATGGCCTCCTCACTGCTCACAGTAAGCCACGGGCTGAAATAATCATAATTAATATTGAAAAAAGAATTATATGGCCTGATAAACAGCCAATTTTTTATATCACTATCTGTTATATTCTTTTTTGGTATTAAGTTTTTAACTGATACCGGTTTAATATCAGGTAGCTTATCCTGAGCCAATGAGCCGGTATAAGGGATCAGCGAAAGATAATAACCCTTTGAATCATAACACACAGCAGCAATATTTTTGCCGTCAGGAGAAATATCACAGGCAAAGACCCCTCCGGACACATGTGTAACCGGTTTGGGAACACCGGCCTTAGAAGAAATTTCATAAAGGTTAAAAACGCCGTTTTTATCGCTGCTGAAAAGAATTGAGGCGTCCCCTGGCAACCATACAGGGAAAAGTATCTGTTCCTTACACTTATATAAAACAACCTCACTGCCTGAATTGACATCCAGAACCACAAGGGCAAATCCACTTGCATCAGATATGGAAAAGAGTATTTTTGTACCATCAGACGAGTAACGCGGTGAACTTATATCATCCTGCAATGCCCCGCTCCACAACACTCTTTCCGCCTCCGGATTATTTATATCAGATAGGGGTATCTCTATTAAAAGCCCCCTTCCCTGCCGCATGGTTACAGCAGCCATCATTTTATTGCACGGCGAAATATCAATAGCGCGAAAACGGCCTTTGCCGGTAATCCTTAAATCTTTTTTTGTCTTTGTATCTAAACGCCTTATTTCATAAAAATAATTATCTTTATGTTTAAGCCCCAGCTTAGTGTAATAGACATAGCGCCCGTCTCTATTTGCAGAAAGGCTGCCAAAGGCAGATGTTGTGCGTGATCCCTTGATCTTTGTTATTTTTTTTCTGTCTGTATCATAAAGATATAAAGAATCACGCTCTTCTTCTTCATGGGCATTAAAATAGATATTATTACCAGCAAAAACAGGCTGCGTGACAATAATACCATGTTTTGTAAGCCTTGGCGTTCCAGTAAAAGGCAGGGTGCGTAGATGGTCAAGTTTTTGCCTCTGGACAATCTTTTCATGAGATAACATGTCATAAGCGAGATGTTTAAATCTTTTTCCGGCGACAGGCCTTGACTTTACATCAAAATTAAACATAAAGGCATGGGCTATCTCCCATGCAAGTTCCCCAACCGGCTCATCTTTCGAGGATGTCTCATAAATATAATCTATAAGCTTCATGCCGTATAAATAGGCCCCAAGACTATAAGGCCAGTAAGGATAATCAATGTCCCACTTTGAATAGGAAAGTAAATTATTTTCATCAACAGATGAGCGGAAAATCATTTCAGGAATAGAAGCGCCAACCCTGCCTAAAGGGGCAAACCTGCTTTCAGACCAGATGGCTGTGCCCTCAAGATACC
>DAOWOC010000288.1 GCA_030642225.1 Deltaproteobacteria bacterium | reverse complement strand
GTTATGATTCTTGTACTTTTTTTCTTCGTCCAGGCCTGTTCTTTCGTTTTTTTCTAAATGCGCTGCCTTCCTCCTCTCTCACTCCTCTTTCCCTACACGCCGTTCTCCCGCTCTGATGCATACTTTATGTTTAAAATAACAATTTTTTACCCCAGTCCTCTCCTTTTTCCTCAGAAACGACTAATTCGGCAGCACGCGATTTAAGTTTAACAGCCTGCACCTTACGAAAAACATTTTGATAATCCATCTTTTTACCATCCACAGTCAAAAGATCGTTTTCTATTGAGATACTGAAAATTTTTTCATTTTCTTTTAAATATGGATAGATCAATTCCCAGTCCTCAGGTTTTAAATCTACAAATCCTCCGCCGTTCAACTGGTTTTCAACAACTTTTTTATAAGGGTCTCTAATATATATTGCCCCTCCTGAAGCAAGGGAAAAAAGATTTGAACCTGGATAAGGATTTTCCTGGCTGATCAGTCTGCATTCATCATTAAATTCCATGCCGTTTAATATAACAAACCCGCCGCCGTTTAAAGGGTCTCCGGCCATAAATGATTCAGCAAGATAATCAAGACAGGTGCCGTTAATTACAACCCTCGGATGACCGGTAGCATTAATAAGCGGCCTGCCCGCAGCATTTCCAAGTACATATACGACTCCGCCCTTTGCCCCGTACATAAATGTTTGACCAACATCACCATAGATAACAAATTTTCCACGCTTCATGATCTGACCAAGTTGATCCTGGGCATTCCCGTGAACATAAATCTCCATACCATCTATACCTGAAGCAAGATAATCACCTGAGCTGTCATAGACATCAATCCTTACAGAATCGGTTTGTTTACCAAAACCGCACCCTGTAAACCTTTGACCCTTGTACCCATAACAAATAAATTTTTCCCATCCCATCTTATAAGCAGCATTCATAAGTCGTGAATCACAATCACTGCCTTCAGGCTGAAAATCCCTTGCATTGATAATCAGTATCTTTTCTTTACCCTCAGGCTTTCTGATCATGCCTTTGGTCTCCCAATCAATATAGGAATAAATAGTGTCAGCCTTTTGATCAAGCCTTGGGGATGTGTTAAATATTGTACTCAGCGCCTCTTTTAAAATATTAGATATAGAACTTCTTTTTTTGCCACCGGTTGGGAAACGCATATCATTCAGATATGTCAGTATGCCTATGGCCATTGCCTTTTTTGACTCATCTTTTTTAGACTCTTGTATGATTCTTTCACACAGATAATTAAAAGAGGCATAATCCCAGGCAGCCAGGTTATCCATGCAATATGTTTCAAGCTGAGCTGGATCATCCGATGCCAGTCCATTTATTACGATCTTTGATATTTCATCTGCATTGAGCGGGGATGCAATATCAATAGCCTTATTAAAATGTCTCTGATTTTCAGACACCTTTACTATCTTGCCGAATTTATTTGTAACCACAAGTTCTTTTGATCCATCACCTTTTTCAGAATTCTTTACAGTAAATGTAAAAGCTCCGCCATCTGTTGCGCTGCCGCCACGGGCATTCCAGTACATATCTGCAACAGGGCAGAATCTGTCATCCTCGGCAGACAGGCTCTGAAGTGTCGCATCAATAGCCTGTTTTTCCGAACAGATAAGACCGATCTGCACCTCACCATCCTGCAGCGCAAAAACCTGAGGCCTCAGCATGGCTGTATCTGTAATACCAATAAGCTGGAAAAAATTTTTATAAGGCTCATTGCGGGCGATAATAAAGAACCAGGGCCCGTCAGGTGAATTGGCTGTATGCTGGGATTGAATATATTTATAAATCTCCTGTTTTTTAATTGGCAGGAGATCAAAATCATGCTCTGTGGTAGGCGCAAGCGCTTCTATAATATATTCAAGGGGATATTCAAATGTCCTGTTAAATAAATCAAGGAGAAGCACCGCAACCTCAGTATCCGTTAAAAATTGCGGGAATATATTATTTTGCTTCAGATATTCACTTACAGCATGATAATTGGCAATATCACCATTATGAACCAGCGCTTCGTCCATTCCTATAAACGGATGCGCTCCGCCAGGATGCCATAACCTTCCTCTTGTTGGGTAACGCTGATGTGCTATCCAGCCATGTGCCCTGAAATCATCAAGACAATAATATTGTGTAACCTGCTCCGCATAACCAACGACCTTTAAAATCATTATATTCCGGCCATGCGAAAGGACAAATGCCCTTTTTTCACCAAGAGACGAATAATATTTCTGATTCAGTATATATGTGTTTTGATGGACAAATTCATCCTCAGCCTTTTGAGGGGACATATCATAAAACTTATTTTTTTCAATAAATTTATCTAATTCTTCCTTCTTAACCCTGACAAAATATCTTTGAACATCCGGTGGCTTTACTTCAAGCCCGATATCGCGATAGTCATCTATTGTCTTAATCTTTTCAGCCTTGTGAATCTCAAAATACGGATTTATATTTGATGCTTCAACATCAGCCCTTGCATTTGAATCAAGAAGTGCGACATGCAGGAGATAATGAGTATCAAGCACATCCTGAGTTACTCCAAGATCATGAGCTGATAAACCGACAGCTGCTATTCC
>DAOWOC010000160.1 GCA_030642225.1 Deltaproteobacteria bacterium | reverse complement strand
TGGAGCAGGACTTCCAAATTTTCTTGGCATTAAAGGTGAAAATTTAATCGGGGTATTTTCATCAAATGAATATCTGACAAGAACCAACCTGATGAAGGCATATAAGTTCCCTGAATATGACACCCCTGTTATAAAAGCCAGGAATGTAGCTGTATTCGGCGCAGGAAATGTGGCAATGGATTCAGCAAGAACAGCTTTGAGGATCGGCGCTGAGAATGTATCAATTATTTATCGCAGGTCCCGTGATGAGATGCCTGCACGACAGGAAGAAATACACCACGCTGAGGAAGAAGGGATCCATCTCCGGTTACTGACTAACCCTATAAAATTTACAGGAGATGATAAAGGGAGACTCACTACAGTTGAATGCATGAAGATGGAACTCGGAGAACCGGATGAATCCGGTCGCAGAAGACCAGTCCCTGTCAAGGATTCTAATTTTACTGTCCCGTGCGACATGGCTGTTATAGCAATAGGTTCCGGAGCAAATCCGCTGCTCACCTCTTCCACAAGCGGCCTTGAATTAAATAAAAAGGGTTATATTAAAACAGATATCAGGACAAGCAAAACAACAAGGCAAACAATCTGGGCAGGCGGAGACATTGTTACAGGCTCAGCTACAGTTATTCAGGCAATGGGCGCCGGCAGAATTGCAGCCAACAGCATTCATGACTATCTTTCAACTGAAAAAGGATTCAGGTGGTAGCAGCATCTTTTCATAACAGATGTGCCTTAAAATTAATAAGCCCGTAACAAGTTGTATGTTTGTAACTTGTTACGGGCTTATCTTTTCTGATTATTTAAATAAAAATTTCTATATGCGCATTTTTTTTGAGCGTTGCAAGATAGGCTTTAACCTTCTGGCTTTTTAATTGTTGTACAATAAATTCCTTTACATCCTCAAATTTCTTTTGACCTGCTTCCTTTTCCCCTGTTTTCCTGATTACATGAAAGCCAAAACTTGTTTTTACAACACTACTGGTCTCATTCATTTTTAGATTAAATGCTGCTTTTTCAAATTCAGGAACCATCTGCCCACGACTGAAAAATCCCAGATCACCGCCTTTTGCCTTACTTGGACAGGAGGAATTTTCACTCGCCAGCTCACTGAAATCACCGCCTTTTTTTAATCTCTTTAAAATTCCCATGACCTTTTTCTCAGCCTTTTTAATCTCATCAGGTGATGCGTCTTTTAAAATCGGAATAAGTATATGGCTAACCCTGATTTGTGCCTTCTGCATAAAATCATTTTTATTTTGTTCATAATACTGCTTTATTTCTTGTTCTGTAATATGCTGACCTATTTCTTTATCAATTAATTTATCAATTAAAAGTTTCCTCGAAATATTTTTCTTCAATAATTTAACACCGTTTTCACCCTCAACCTTTTTTAAATCATCAATAGACCCGTATTTTTTTACCACCATATCCATAACCTGTTCGACCTGTTCCTCAGAAACAACAAGTTTTTGTTTATTAGCCTCCTGAAAAAAAAGTTCGATACCTATCATTGTATCTAAAAAACTCTTTTTCATCTTATTCCATCTTTCCGGTTGAGAATTAAGCTGATTAATATCGGCCCGCATACTTTTAAGATATCCCATAACCATTGTGTTTAATTCACCTTTTGTTATGGATACATCATTGACGGTTGCAACCGTATTATTTCCTGCCTTATCAGCAGCAATTAATGATTGAGGTGAAAAAAAGAACAAAAATCCAGTAATCAAAATAATGGTTAAAAGACCGTTTTTCATTAAACTATTCTCCTGTTTATTCTAAATTAATAAAATAATTGATAGATATATAAAAAATCATAAACAAACGACTTGAAAAAAGCCTCAAATTTAAGGCATATAATTCAAAAAAAACAAGGCACAACTTTAAAACCTGAATTTTGTATCAAGGCATCATGATTTCGTATCAATTTACTACTTTAAAAACCATACTTCAACCTTATTTTTTTAACCCCATGCAGTATTAAAAAATATCAAACATTAAACCTGAAATTAATAATATCCCCATCCTCAACCGGATATTCCTTGCCCTCAAGCCTTAACCTTCCTTTTTTCTGAGCTTCAACCATTGTTCCGGAAGTAATAAAATCATTATAAGAGATTAATTCAGCGCGGATAAATCCCCTCTGAATATCCGAATGTATGGCATTTGCAGCAATATATGCAGTATCCCCTCTCCTGATAGTCCATGCCCTCACCTCGTCTTTCCCTGTAGTAAAAAATGAGATCAGGCCGAGCAGACTGTAAGACTCCCTGACAAGCAGATCCAGAGCAGAACGCTCATCAAGCCCCATATCTTTTCTAAATTCAAGCGCCTCTTCAGAAGATAACTGGCCAAGTTCCATCTCTATTTTTCCATAAAAGCTCAACTCCTTCTCGAGATGGCCTGAAAGTCCAAAAATATCCTTTATCTCTTCTCCCTCTTCATGATTTACAAGCACGAGTCTCGGCTTGGCAGAAAGAAATGTATATCCCCTTAATTTGGGATTTGCTGCTATTTCCGGTTCACTTCTTATAGGAAGTTCATCTGTTAAAAGTTTATAACAGGTTTTTAAAAGAGCCTCCTCTTCCGTATCCGGTTTTTTACCACGTTTTTTATCATTTTCAATCCTTTCCAAACGCCGCTCTACTACAACAAGATCATTAAAAATCAATTCCCCGTCAAGATATTTCAAATCCTTTTCAGGATCAGGGCTTCCTAAAACAGGATGATCGTAATTCCTTATAACCTCAAGCAAACAGTCTGTGGGCCGTATGGCATTTAAAAAAACATCGCTCAACTCTTTTGGGGTGTCATCACCGCTTATGCCGCCGATATCAATATATTGGACAGTCGCATAGATTGTTTTTTTGGGTTCAAATATAGACGATAATTTATCTATCCTTGCATCAGGCACATTTACTATCCCGATATTATGGGAAACAAGCCCGGGGGCATAATCATTAATTTTGGCCTCCTGACCTGTAAGGGCATTAAATATAGTGGTTTTGCCGCTGCCCGGGAGACCTGTTATTCCTATTTCCATTATTTAATCCTTAAATTAAGATAATTATTGTAATGTTTATGGTTTTAAGAATTTATAGCATTATGTTATGATAAAATCAAAATCCAAAACTGATAACCATAACAGTCACGAAAAATATATTAAAAATATTATCAGGAGCAACAATCAAAAGGAACTTTTATGAAACTCATTAAATTATCTTTTCTTTTATCTCTTATCTTAACAATAATATTTATGTCGGGCTGCGGCCCAAAGACCTTTACAAAAGTCAGATTTATAAATACGCCTTACAGTAAAGATGGAGACAAGCAGGCAAAAGAAGACATTATTATAAAAAGATATGAGATTAAAAATACTCCGGATGAACTAATTGCAAGGGTACCAAAATGCGACAAAAAAACCAACATGAATGTCCTGAATTCCAAGGGCAAACATGTTATGGAAACAGCGCTTGTAATCCCAAAAGGATGCTGGATTGAAAAAATAGGTATTACCAATAATACCGGCCATATCATCCAGTTAAACAACATCATAGCTGTTTTATTTGATCCTGCCGGAAATGCTTATGATCTATTGACAAAAGATGAGATAGAATCATATATCAAAATACAAAGACCTTGCCCGGGCAGTCGGTATTTAATTGATCAATTAAATATCATTAAATTCATAACCCGACGCAAAGAATTACTGCCGGATATCACTACAACAGGATATCTGCTCTTCAAACCGCAAAAAACCGCTATCCAGGGGGCATGGAAGCTATCATTATATAACGTTCCATGCAAAACAGACAATACAGGTAAAGTGATAAAATCAGTTGATTTTGACTTTATAAGTATTGTAAAAAAATATAAGGACACCTATATTCAGGAAGGCTATTTAAAAAAGCCGGTAAAAACTTCTTCTCAAGAGATAAAATAAAGACAGATAACAGGTCTTTTGTAACCTTATAATCTTTAAAAAAGTATTATGAATAATCTATTCAATACAGTTTTTATGGATTTACAATGAAGATTGTACTTATATTTCCGCCTTTTTTACTTGATTCAATATATAATCTTTCTCCTCTCGGGTTAATAAATATAGCTACAATGCTCAAACAC
>DAOWOC010000242.1 GCA_030642225.1 Deltaproteobacteria bacterium | reverse complement strand
TTAATAAAGCTATAATCACTATTAAAAATATCACCTTGATTTATATCTAATTTTCTTTATATACTGTTACCTCATGGTTCCTGTGTCTTTATGTATTCAACAGCATTTTTTAAACCGTTTAAAGTAAGATCTTCCATATGAAAGATTTGAGAAACAGCTTCAATGGTTGAGCTATGATAAGTCCACCTGTTTTTTTGTATTGGATTTAACCATACGGAATATTTAAAGGTATCTGAAATAAGCTGCAGCCATTCTATCCCTGGAATACGCTCCTGTGAAGAATAGTTTATAGAACCATATGAATAAAACAATTCAGAAGGCCCCATGTCTGCATCACTAACAATAAATAACCGTGTATGCCGGTCTTTTTGTAATAAATCATTTATTTTAAAAAAATTTCTTCTATAAGGGTCAAGATAAACACCGCCATAGACACAATTGTGAAAATAATAAAATTTAAGGTCTTTAAACTGGTCACGCATTTTTGAAAATAAAAGACTGACCTTTTTTATGTAAGGGGTCATGGAATACCCCCCATTATCAAGAAAAAGCATGACCTTGATTTTATCTCTCAGCTCACGGTCAAATACAAATTCAATCTCTCCGCCATTTTTGCATGTTTTGCTTATGGTCTCATCTACATTGAGTTCTGTGGCAGGTCCTACCGGAACCATGCGTTTTATGGTGGCAAGGGCCTGGCGAATATTTTCAGAGCTAAGGGATGACTGCAATGAATAATCCACATATCGATGCTCACCTATAACCTTCATGGCAGATTGATTTCTTGACTGACCATGAACCCTGATTCCACCCCTTGATCTTCCTGAATGCCCCCATGGTGATGTCCCGCCAGTACCTATCCAGCGATTTCCGCCATGATGTGCCTCCTGCTGCTCAAGGGCTGTTTCCCAGAATTTTTTCAGCAGTTCCTCAAGGGACATGTTATGAACCGCATCCGCTGGAAGCAAACCATCTTCAATCGCTTTATTCAACCAGTCCTGAAAAGGCTTGCTTTCCAATATGGAATCCGCATACGGGATGTCAAGCAAGTCTGTCTTTCCTAAAAAATAGGCTGCAAATGCCCTTTCAAACATATCATAATGTTCTACTCGTTTGATAAATATAAGCCTTGACAGCAAAAAAAGACGGTTTATATCTGTTACCATTCCCTTTTCAATGGCCTGGTAAAATTCCATTACATACTGAAAACTTACAGGGATACCAAGTTCTTTCAGCATATATATAAACGGTTTAAACATTGTGTATCCTTAACGGCCAGAACCTGTCCTGTTTTTAAAACTTAATATATCCTGAGTCCTTTTAAGCAGACTCCCCATAAAAAGTACCTTGTTATCGTCCATAGGCGATATTTTACCTCTTTTATTGAGTGCGCCTATCCAGTCAAGGAGTTCCGCTGTAGCAGGTGGTTTTTCAAACCCGCGCTGACGCATATTATAAAAAACCGTCATAGCATTGTCCCTTAACCTTTTATCAATCTTTGGGAAATGAAGATTGATAATATGATGCATCTCATCAATATCGGGGAATGGAATATAATGACAAAAACAACGTCTTAAAAACGGATCAGACAACTCTCTTTTAGCATTGCTGGTAATAATAATTATTGGACTTATCTTTGTCTCTACCTTGTGGTTAATTTCCCTGATAATAAATGATTCATCCTCCAGCACGTCTAAAAGGTTGTCCTGGGTGTCTGAATCAGTCTTGTCGATTTCATCAAGGAGTAAAACCCTTTTGTCATCTGACAGAAAAGCCCTGCCTATTGGACCAAATCTCAGATAATCCCAGATATCATTTACATCCCTCCCGGTATCAGTGGTTCCGAATCTGGAATCATTTAAACGAAGGATTGTGTCATACACGTAGCATAACTCTTCGCCCTTGAAAGTCGATTTACACCTTGCTATCTCCATATTAAGGTTCAATGATCTGGCAATTTCAAACGCAAGCTGTGTTTTTCCGGTACCAGCCTCTCCGGTAAGCAACAAAGGCTTTTCCATTTCAATTGCAATATTTACTATTTCACTCAACTCAGGGTTAAGGTAATAACGGTCAGTGCCTTTAAATTCCACGATAATCTCCCATTTTTATTCAAATATTATTTTATCATCCCTGATAATTCAATACCTGCGTAAATAGCTGAATCTCCCAGCTTTTCTTCAATACGCAAGAGCTGATTATATTTGGCCAGACGATCCGAACGGCTTGCAGAACCGGTTTTAATCTGGCCTGTATTCATGGCAACCGCAAGGTCAGCAATAAAAGAATCCTCTGTTTCACCTGAACGATGAGAGACAACAGCCTTAAAACCTGCTCTGTGAGTTAATTCTATGGCATCAAGGGTCTCTGTGAGCGTCCCGATCTGGTTTAATTTTATAAGTACGGCATTTGTCACACCTTTTTGTATACCTTTTTTAATAATCTTTGGGTTTGTAACAAAAAGGTCATCACCAACTATCTGTATCCGGTTGCCAAGTTTATCTGTTAACAGTTTCCAGCCATCCCAGTCATCCTCAGCCATCCCATCCTCAATAGAAAACAAGGGGTACTTTTCAACCCATTTGGTATAAAAATCAATGAGCCGAGCTGCATCAAAAACAGGATCCTTTTCAGCTTCAAGGATATATTTACCATCTTTTAAAAGCTCACTTGCCGCGACATCAAGCGCGATAAAAACATCCTTGCCGGCCTTGTATCCTGACTGTGAAATGGCCTCCATTATCAAATCCATTGCCTCTTCATTAGAGCCAAGGTTCGGAGCAAAACCACCCTCATCACCTACTGATGTAACGTGACCGGCTTTTTTAAGAACCTTTTTTAAATTATGAAAAATTTCCACGCCCATGCGCAGGGCATCTGAAAAAGTTTCAGCGCCAATCGGCATTACCATAATTTCCTGTATATCGACCGTATTATCAGCATGCGAACCTCCATTCAAGATATTCATCATTGGCACAGGCATCACCCTGGCTCCTGCCCCGCCGATATATGAGTATAACGGTATATCAAGTTCTTTAGCGCTTACCCTTGCAGCAGCGAGAG